>JAQUQF010000288.1 GCA_028749105.1 Acidobacteriota bacterium
GATCTCGATCGCCCCCTCGGCGGTGCGATCGAACACCTTGCGCACGGTGAAAATGCCGATATTGATCGTGTATTCCCCGCTCGGGTCCTTGAATACGGCTTTGACGATCCCTTTCATCCCGATCTCGACGCCGTCGCTCGCGCCGCGGTCTATGATCAGGTCCAGCCCCTTATGGCCGGTGACATTGGCAATGGTCTCCGCTTGCACGAGGAGGGACGACAGGACCACCAGGAGAAAAATGAACGTTGCTTTTTTCATTTTCGGCTCCTTCCGCTGGGAATATTCAAACACAATTCACTGCGGATTTCAACATGCGCCGGCAGGGAGCGGCTTCCCATGACCGGACTTATCTGCTAAAATGTGATTTTGGCAAGGAGAAAGATATCATGGCCCCTAAACAATGGAACAATCCGCCGCCGCTGGCCATCGACGCCAAGCGCACCTACGTGGCGGCGATCGAGACCGACAAAGGGACGATCAAGGTGGAACTCTATCCCCAGCACGCCCCGCAGACGGTCAATAACTTCCTGTTCCTGGCCCGCGAGGGCTTCTACGACGGCGTCCCTTTTCACCGCGTGATCGCCGATTTCATGATCCAGGGCGGCGATCCGACGGGCAGCGGCCGCGGCGGCCCCGGCTACCGCTTCGCCGACGAAACGCAGGGCAACCCCTTGACGCACGGGACAGGCGCCCTCTCCATGGCCAACGCCGGCCCCGACACCAACGGCAGCCAGTTCTTCATCACCCATGCGCCGCAGCCCCACCTCGACGGCAAGCATACCGTTTTCGGCAAGGTGATCGCCGGCCAGGATGTGGTGGACGCCATCCGCCAGGGAGAGCGGATGCTGCGGGTGGTGATCGAAGAATAGCCCTCGTGCTCTTGAGGCGTCCGCCGCGGCGCGATTTGCAAAACAGGCTGCCGGCGGGTATGATGGAGCCATGATCGAACGACCGGCCAAGGAAGAATATTACCTGAACATTGCCAACGTGGTGGCCCGGCGCTCCACCTGCCTCAAGGTGCTCATCGGCGCCATCATCGTCCGGGAGGACCAGATCATCGCCGCCGGCTATGTCGGGGCGCCACGGCACACGCGCAGCTCGCTGGACCACGGCTTCTGCCTGCGCCGCAAGCTGAACATCCCTTCCGGGACCCAGTACGAGCTGTGCCGCTCGGTCCACGCCGAGCAGAACGCCATCATCAATGCCGCCCGCGCCGGCGTCAGCCTGCTCGGGGGCGACATGTACATTTTCGGCGAGGACCGCGAGAGCGCAAAGACCGTTTTCGCCTTTCCCTGTTTCATCTGCAAGAAGATGATCATCAACGCCGGGCTGAGGCGCGCCGTGGTTTCGCAGCCCGGCGAGCGTAGCGAGCGAAGCGAGAAGCGTTTCCAGGTTTTCATGGTGGACGACTGGATCAGGGAGTGGCAGGAGCAGGACATCCTGGAAGACAGCGTGCGCTACGGCCGGACGGAGTGACCATGCCCGGAAAAAAGCTCTGCGTCGGCCTGACCGGGCGCATGGCCTCGGGCAAAGGCGAAGCGGTGCGCCTGCTCCAGGGGCGCGGGTTCGCCTATATCTCCCTTTCCGACATCGTCCGCCGCGAGGCGGCCCGCGACGGGGGCAAGACGGCCCCGTCTGCGCGGGGTGGTACGATCAGCCGCAAGCGCATGCAAGACATCGGCAACCGCCTGCGGGCCGAGGGGGGCGCCGGGGTGCAGGGACGGATGGTCCGCGAGCAGGTGACGGCCGCGACCGAGGCGCGCTGGGTGATCGACGGCATCCGCAATCCCGCCGAGGTGCTGGAATTGAGGCAGATGGCCGGCTTTTATCTGGTCGGCATCGACAGCGATCTCCCGACCATCCTGGCCAGGATGAAGAAGCGCGCCCGGGCGACCGATGCCGTTTCCAAGGCGGAATTGCGGGCGGCCCTGGAGCGCGAGTGGGGCGATGGCGAGCCCGCGGGCGGGCAGCAGGTCGGGCCGACGATGGCCATGGCCGACTTCACGGTCGCCAACAACGGCACGCTGGCCGAGCTGGAGGCCCGCCTCGATGAAGTATTGGAAAAAATAGGAGCGGGGCATGAATAAAAAAAACATGGCGGTCTATCCCGGTTCGTACGACCCGTTGACCAACGGCCACATCGACATCATCCAGCGCGGGCTGAAAATATTCGACAAGATCATCGTGGCGGTTTTGAAAAACCCGGCCAAGACCTATCTCTTCGACCTGGATGAACGCTGCCAGATGCTGCGCGACGTGTTCCAGGACCCGGACAAGATCGAAGTCGACCATTTTGAGGGACTGCTGGTGGATTACGTCAAGCGCCGCGGCGTCACCACCATCGTCCGCGGCCTGCGGGCGATCTCCGATTTTGAGATCGAGTTCCAGATGGCCCTGATGAACCGCAAGATCGAGCCGCGCATCGAGACGATCTTCTTCGTCCCTCCCGAATCATACTCCTATCTCAGTTCGAAGCTGGTCAAGGAGATCTATATGCTGGGCGGGGAGGTGAGCTCCATGGTGCCGCCGATCGTCGACCGCAAGCTGAAGGAAAAATTCCGCCGCCAGGGCTGAGCCCCGGCGGCGCCCCTACTTCAGGAAAGGCAGCAGGCTTTGCCAGCCATGGGGCAGCGCCTTGGCGATATCGTTCAGCAGGACGAATACCATCAAACTGATCAGGAAGGCGAAACCCGCGTAAAGCAGGATAGTTTTCAGTTTCTGGTTCAGGTCGCGGCGGATGATCGCTTCGATGGTATAGGTCAACAGATGGCCGCCGTCGAGACCGGGGATGGGGAAGAGGTTGATGATCCCCAGTTGCAACGAAATGAAGGCGATGAACGTGAAAAAACTGGAAAAGCCGCTCTCCAGCGTCATCTGGGAGACGCGGGCGATCTCGATGGGGCCCGAGAAGCTTTTCACCGATATCTTGCCCACAATCATCTTCCTGAAAACCTGGAAAACAAGGGTGGTCATGTTCACGATGCTCTTGCCGCTCTCGGCAATTGACTGGAAAAACCCGTAGCGTACGATCATGGTCGGGCCGATCGGCATCCGGCTGATTCCGATCCTCCCCTTGCCGTCTTTCATTTCAGGGACGACAACGAGATGCAGCTTGTTTTTCAGCCTCAAGACGGACAACTCGATTTTTTTGTTGGCATTGATTTCAA
>JAQUQF010000289.1 GCA_028749105.1 Acidobacteriota bacterium
ATTCCCGGTCGGCTTGAACGATATCCACCAGAACTGCGGTTTTGGGGATCACCAGGTCCATGGCCATGCCTCCACTTGCGGAATTGTGCTGCAACGATAATTTGTTCCTCGGCCTTTGTCAAGCGGCGCCGGCAAATGCCGGACAATCCAAATTGAAACAAGCGCTGGGCTATGCTATGCTCTCCCCTTGCCGGTTTCAAGGAGCGGAGAATGATGGCCAGAAAAAACCGCCTTTTATTTGGATTCATTGTTCTTTTTTTCATTTTCTGCTTGCCCGCCGCGGCTGCGGAAGAATTCGTCCTGCTGAAGGCCCCGGCGAAATTGCCGAAAGCGATTTGCTCCTCCACCGGCTCCTTTGTGGTGCAGGAGCTGCAGACCTGTTCCCTGGTCTGTGCTCCGCGGCGTTCCCTGAACGATCTGCAAAAAGCGGGAGCCGCCTTTGAAATAGCATTCTCCCTGGAAGCGAATCAATCCTATTTCCTGCTGCATTCGAGGCATCCGCAGCCCCTGCTTCCCGGCGCACGTAGACTCAAATGCCTGCAGCTGGAAGCGGGCATCTGGCTGCTGCAGGCCCGCGATCCCGGTTTCCGCGCCTGGCTGGCCGAGCCGTTCAGCCTGAAGGCTCTCCGCTTGCCTCCGATTTTTTCGGGGAGCGATGAAGCCGGCACCGTTTCTCCCCGGGCGGACCAGGCAAAAACGCGGGCCCGACTGCGCCCCGAAGCGGAGATCGCCGTCTTGGTCGCGCAAGTTTCGGAGGAGCGGTTGTCTAACGATATACTTGCCTTGCAGAATTTCAAGACCCGCTATGCTTCCACTCCCCAGTGCGAGGCTGCGGGCGATTTCATCCTCGAGCGTTTTCAGGAAGTCGGCCTGGCGGCTGCCAGCGACCCGTTTGCTTTTGAATCGGCTTATCAAAGCAAAAACATCGTGGCCGTGATCCCGGGAATGGTTGCGCCCGAACAGATTGTCCTGGCCTGCGCCCATTACGATTCGTACAGCAACGATCGTTTTGTCTTGGCTCCAGGCGCTGATGACAACGCCAGCGGCACGGCGGCCGTCCTTGAACTGGCTCGGATCCTCGCCGGCGAGAAATTCGACTTTTCCATCGTCCTGCTCTGCGTCTCGGCGGAGGAATGGGGACTCTACGGCAGCGCCCATTACGCCCGCCAGGCCAGGCAGGAGGGGGCCGAGATCGTCGGCGTGGTCAACCTCGACATGATCGCCTTTCCCGGGGCGTCGCAGCGCGTCCTGGACGTGATCGGCAACTATTCATCGGAGTGGCTGGCCGACCGCTTCATAGCCGTTGCCCAGCCCTACGTGGGGCTGCGGCTGGACAAGGTCATCAACCCCTCCATGGTCTGGAGCGACCACTCCTCTTTCTGGGACCAGGGCTACCCGGCATTGTGCGGGATCGAGGACAGCGACAATCCCTATTATCACCGGACCAGCGATACCCTGGATAAGCTGGACCTGGGATTCGCCGCCGACGCGACCCGGGCCGCGCTGGCCGTCGTGGCCGACCTGGCCCAGCCGCTCGGCGTCCTCATGGCGCCGACCGGTTTGCAGGCGCGCAGCCAGCTGTCGTTGGCCCTGTTCACCAGCCGCAAGACCGTCTACCTGCAATGGGATGCCGGCGATGATTCGCAAGTCGGCTTCCACGTCTACCGCGCCAGCGCCGCGCACGGGGCCTATGAGCGCCTGACCGGGCAGCCAACGGCGGTGAACATGTTTGTCGACCCCCTGCTCCTTCCCGACCAGACCTATTATTATGTTGTGACCGCGGTCGACCAGAACGGGCGGGAGAGCAATTACTCCAGGGAGGTCCGGGATGATGAGAATAACTGAAAGGAGGGCGCTCCGGGCGGCGCCGGCATTCGCGGCTTTTCTCTTTCTCCTTTTCCCGATCTCATCGCCTGCGGCGGCCGCGCCGCAGCCGGATGGGCAGCGGTTCTTCATGGGTGTTGCGGCCGGGTACTTCCGGCCGCTGCAGGCGTCGTTCCGGAAGATCTACGACAAGCCGGCCTGGCCGCTCGAACTCCGCCTGGGTTGGGCGGCGAAGCCGCGCCTGGACCTGTTCGCCGCCGTGCGCTTCATGCAGGCCGACGGGAATACGGTCCTGCTTGATGCCTGGAAGCCCGGCGAATCGTATGCCCTGCGCCTGCGTCTTTTGGCCCTGCGCCTGGGTGCCAGCTATTATGCGGGAGACGGGCCGATCGTTCCCTATCTCGGCGCCGGCATCCAGTATGTTTCATTCAGGGAGGAGTGGCTCGCCACCCCCCTGGAGACCAGCGGCAGCAAGGCGGGCTTCTTCGTCCATGGGGGGGGCCGCTTGCGTCTGGCCCGCTCGCTTCATCTTTTGGCCCAGCTGGAGTATTCCCATTTGCCCGCCGGAGAGGGGGATCGCGGCCAAAAGGTGAACCTTGGCGGCCTGTGCCTGTCGCTGGGGGTGCGCGCCGGGATCTTCTGAGGGCTGCGGGATCAGCGCCCGGCGAGGTTGCGGGCGATCTCTTCGATGTGGCCGGCCGTCTCGGCCTGCTGGCCGGTCGCGCCCCAGACATACGCTCCCTGCCAGCAAATGCGGACCGTTCCGTTATAGGGATCGTTGACCGTCATGTTGCCTGGCCGGATCTCGCCGGCGGCGCTCTCCTTGTCCAGGGCGGCATACCGTTGCAGCAGGGAGCGGGCCTTTTCCTCGTCGCCCGCCTTCATGATGAAGAGGCGGAATTTTTTCCCCTGCAGTTCATAGTCGGCCGTGAAGGCGGGTAGGAGAAAATCGTGGCCCAGGAAATTGCCGGCGATGTAGCGCTCGGAATTGGCGATCTTGCCGAGTACGGGAAAAGCGCCCAGGATCGCCGGCAGGGTGTTCGGGCCGTTGATGGCCCGGGCGATCTTTTCGGCCAGGGCCTTCAGGACCCCCGCCTGCGCGGGGCCGAGGTCGAAGCTGTTCAGCTTGACGTAGCAGGCGCCGCTGACGAAGTTCAGCACCCCCTCTTCCTCGTAGCCCTGGCCGCCGACTCGGATGTAGTTCCCGGCCAGGGGCTTCTCCGAACTGTAGATGCCGAAGGCGTTCTCGGGCGTACCGCGGAAGTAGATTTCGGCGGTCAGTGCCTGCCTGTCGCGGTTGGCGTAGTTCTGCACGGCCAGCTTCTCGAAGCCGTAGGC
>JAQUQF010000290.1 GCA_028749105.1 Acidobacteriota bacterium
TAAATTCTTTGTCCCGGGGGAGTTTTTATCGCGGGGTCGCCGCGATTGCGGGCTGTTAATCCAGCTGGCGGCCGGTGGTGGTCGTGATCAGCTTGCCGTGCTTGACTCCCTTTGCGCTCAACAGGAGGCCGGCAATCTCTTGGATTTTCTTCCCGGGTCCCTTCAATATGACGACTTCCAGGCAGTTGTGTTCGTCCATGTGGATGTGGGTAGTGGAGAGGATGATCCCCAAATGGTGGTGCTGGATGTCGGTCAATTTTTTGGATAACTCGCGGACTTCATGGCTGTAAACAAGACTGAGCACGCCCATGGCCGGTTCCTTGGCTGTTTTCCATTCCTCGGCAACGAGTCGCTCGCGGATCAGGTCGCGGATCGCCTCCGAGCGACTTTTGTAGCCCAGTTTGACGATAAATGGATCAAATTTATCCAGCAACGTCGCTTCCAATGAAACACCAAAGCGTACTAATCTGCCCATGATTGATAACCCTGGACAAATACTAACAATTTAATCCAGTGATTGCAATGCTGGGGGCAAAGAAGCCAGGTAAATTTTGCCTTTATTTTGTTGCCAAAACCATTGACATGCATATTAGGATATTATAATATTTAAATGTTTAGCGGGAACAGTCCGGTCCGATCGGATATCTCCCAAGGAGTGGCGACATGAATGTAGACGAATTGAAGAACCTCAAGGCCGACAAGGTCGTGGACGCGCGCGGCATGGCCTGCCCGGGACCGCTGCTGGAAGCCAAAAAGGCGATCACCGCCGTCCCCGTGGGCGCCGTCATGGAAGTGCTCTCATCGGACGAGGGGACGAACAACGACATCCCCCTGTGGGCCCGCAAGATGCAGTACGAGTTCCTGGGCGTGGTCGAGGACTCGGGCTTCTGGCGCCTCTTTGTCCGCAAGTCCAAATAGGTATGGGTCGGGCCCCGTCCCGCCCCGTGGACTCCCGCATGCAGGACATCGCCGAAGCCAAGAAGCGCTGCGCCCGCGTGGCGCCCATCCTCAAGACCCTGGCCCATCCGCAGCGCCTGTTCCTCCTCTGCCGCCTGGCCAAGGGCGAGGCGACGGTCACTGAGCTGCGCGACGCCAGCGGCGCCTCGCAGTCGCTCATCTCGCAGCACCTGACGCGCATGCGCCGCGAGGGGATCGTCCAGGCGCGGCGCGACGGCAACTTCATCCACTACCGCATCGTCGATCCCAAGCTGTCCGCCCTAATCCTGCACATGGAGAAGACATTCAATGAGTGAATTCAAGCCCAGGATCCTGGTTTTTTCCACCGACAATGTCTCCGACCCGGGCATCGACCTGGCCGGCCGCAACAAGATGCACTACCCGGCGCAGGTGTCCGTGGTGACGCTGCCCTGCTCCAGCGCCATCAAGCCGCGCTGGATCACCCACGCCCTGGCGCACGGCTTCGACGGCGTCTTCATCGCCGCCGACGGCAGTGACTGCTCCTATGTGCCTGACTGCACCAAGCGCACGGCCGCCACCGTGGCCGCCGTCCAGGCACAGCTGAAGGAGAAGACGCTGGAGCCGGCGCGCGTCAAGATGGCCGCCGTGTGCTCGGTCTGCGCCGAGTCATTCCAGAAGCACATGGTCGCGTTCAGCGAAGCGCTCCGGAAAATCGAGTCCGCCGCCAAGGGGAACTGACTTGGACTACGATGTGATGGTCATCGGCGCCGGCATCGCCGGCATGGAGGCGGCGGTCAGCCTGGGCGACATGGGCTACAGGGTGCTGCTGGTGGAAAAGGAGCCGTCGATCGGCGGCAAGATGATCCTGCTCAGCAAGGTCTTCCCGACGCTGGACTGCGCCAGCTGCATCTCAACGCCCAAGATGGCCCTGTCGTCCAGCCACGCCAACATCGACCTGCGCGTGTTCAGCGAGGTCAGGGAGATCCGCCCCGACGGCGGCGGCGGTTTCCGCGCCAGGGTCGCACGCAAGCCGGCTTTCGTCGATTTCGCCAAATGCACTGGCTGCCAGGACTGCGAGAAGGCCTGCACCGTGACCGTCCCCGACGAATACAACGAGAACCTGGTCTCGCGGCGCGTGGCCCACATCGCCTTTCCCCAGGCCGTGCCCAAGAAGGCCGTCCTTGACCGCGCCGGCACCTCGCCATGCACCTTCGCCTGCCCGGCGGGCATCAAGGCCAACGGCTACATCTCGCTCATCCGCCAGGGCGAGTTCGAAAAGGCCTTCAACCTGGTGCTGGAGGACGCGCCGCTGGTGGGCACCCTGGGCCGCGCCTGCTACGCCCCCTGCCAGAACGAATGCACGCGCGAGGAGATCGGCGACGCCCCGCACATCAAGCTGCTCAAACGCTTCGTCGCCGACTGGTACTACGCCAAACATCCGGAGCCCGAATACGGTCCCGTGGAAAAAAGAATGGGAAAAAAGGTGGCCGTGGTCGGCTCCGGGCCGGCCGGCCTGAGCGCCGCCTATTTCCTGGCCAAAAAGGGTTATCCGGTGACCATTTTCGAAGCCGGTCCCGAGCCGGGCGGCATGCTGCGCTCGACGCTGCCCGTCTACCGCCTGCCCAAAGATGTGGTCGACCGCGACATCAGCAACGTGACCGCCCTGGGCGTGGAGATCCGCACTAATGAGCGCGTCCAGTCGCTGCGCAGGCTGCGCGAGCTGGGCTTCGACGCCGTGTTCGTCTCGGTAGGGGCGCCGTCGCCGAGGAAGCTGGGGATCGAGAACGAGGACCACCCCGACGTGACCAGCGGCATCGAATTGCTGGCCATGGTCAACCGCAGGATGAAGGTCGACCTGGCCGGCAAGGACGTGCTGGTCATCGGCGGCGGCAACGTGGCCATCGACGTGGCGCGCACGGCCCGCCGCCTGGGCGCCGCCCGGGTGCGCATGATGTGCCTGGAGAAACGCCAGGAAATGCCCGCGTCACAAGAGGAGATCCACGACGCCCTGTCCGAGGGAGTGGGTATCGAGAACTCGTTGGGCCCCAGGCGCTTCTTGGTCGATGGCGGGCGCCTGGTTGGCGTGGAAACGATCCGCTGCACATCGGTGTTCAACGCCGAGAAGAAATTCGCCCCGCAGTTCAAGGCCGGGTCGGAAAAAACGCTTGCCGCCGACAGGATCTTCGTGGCCATCGGCCAGGAGTCGCTGACCGCCCACCTCGCCGAGGAGGGGATCGAGCTC
>JAQUQF010000291.1 GCA_028749105.1 Acidobacteriota bacterium
GACCGCGTTCAAAGACGAATACAATGACGCCCTGATACGCCTGATTGCGGCCAAGACTTCCGGCCAGCCGATTATCGCTCCCGTGGCGACTCCGGCACAGCTCGCCGCGCCCGACCTGGCCGACCTGCTCATCAAGTCGCTCAATATGAAAGGGGCCGACCCCGTTCCTCAGCCTATCGAAGAACCTGCTACAATCGCTGCGGAGCCGGTTGTTAAGGCGGCTCGCAGAAAGAGGTAGCTATGTGCATTGACTGTGGTGGCCCTTCGGAAGGAAAGAGGTGCCTTGTCTGTGAAAAGGCAAGACGTATTAGAGAAGCCAAAGGGTGGACCGACCCAAAGACTGGCCGTGTCTGGATAAGATGCCCTGGCCATCCCAGGGCCAGTAAGTACAAGCGTAACCTAGTGCTGCGTGCCATACTGGTGCTTGAGGAGAAAATTGGGCGGCGACTCAACTGGCCCCTCGAAGTGGCTCACCACATCAATGAAGATAAAAGTGACGATAGACCAGAGAACCTGGAAGTACGCTTGAGAGGGGCTCATGCCAGTAGTCACACACAGAAGTGCGACATCCCACGAGCTGAGCTGGTAAAGCTGTACGTTGAACAAGGTTTTACCCTCAAGCAGGTAGGCGAGAGATACGGGCTTCACCTTAGCACCATTGCCCTCCAAATGAGGGCAAAAGGAATCCCTCGCCGGAAAGGTAGAGATGCATACAATAGAACCAATGCTGGCGAAGGCGGCTCCCCAGCCCTTCAATAGCCCTTTGCACGTCTTTGAACGCAAGTTTAACGGCGTCCGGCTCCTCGCGCTAAAGCGAGGAAATAGCATCAAGCTCACAGGCCGGAGTGGCATTGAGTACACTGACGCCTTCCCCGACCTGGTGGACGCCCTGCGGGACGGAGTAGCTGGCGATGCCATAGTTGACGGAGAGGCTGTCTGCCTGGACAAAGACGGGCAGCCCTCCTTCAACAGGGTGCAGCACCGCTACAACCAGCACGGCGCGGCGGTCAAGCTGATGATGAGTCAGTACCCCGCCACCTACATGGCCTTCGACCTGCTCATGGTGGGAAATACAGACCTCACCATGCACGGAGAAGCCCGCAAGCTCTGGGAGAGGCAGCATGAGCTTCAGGTCGTAGTTCATGCCAACGGCGGCCCGCTTCAGATAAGCCGGACATACGACGGCAAACACGGCATCGAGCTGTTCAAGCAGGAGCTGGACGCCGGACAGGAAGGCATCATGGCGAAAGCCAAGAACAGCCTTTACATCCCAGGTGGCCGAACCGAGGCATGGCAGAAGGTCAAAGTCGCCCACAAAGGCTCCTTCACCATCTGCGGCTACACCGTAGGGACCGGCTGGCGCGAGCCACTGTTCGGGGCTATCGTGCTCGGCAAGCGGCGCACCGTAAAGGGCGTTGTGCTCAACGACTTCGATTACGTCGGCTGCGCTGGCTCCGGCTTCACCCAGGACCAGCTGGCGGCCCTGCTGCCGCGTCTGGTCAAGCATCGCACCGACGAGTCGCCCTTCCACGTGCCCGCCAAGGTGCCCGGCCTTGTGAGCTACGTCAGGCCCATGATAACTGTCGAGGTCAAGTACGGAGACACCACCAAGGACGGTATGCTCATCTGGCCTATCGTCCAGAAAGTGAGGTAGCGATGGCGTTCACGCTTGAGCAGAAAGCTAAGTACCTCAAGGACAGCGAGAAGTGCCCGAAGTGCGGGTCCTGGCAGGTAGGGGCATCGAAATCAACGTCTACCCAGGCAGTCTGAGCCAAGAGATAGATTGTAAAGCCTGTGGCGCATCATGGTACGACATCTACAAGCTGGTAGACATCGAGAAAAGATAAGGAGGCCATATGAAACTGGACATACCAAGGAAGGCTCTCATCACGATGCTGGACACACTGATTCCAGCAACCGGCAAGCGCCTGGAAGTGCTCTCCGGGATCCTGCTCAAAGCCGAGGGCGGGACACTCAGCGGAACCGCCACCAACCTTGAGCAAGCCCTGACCACTACGGTCAAGGCTATCGTCAAGGCGAAGGGAATAGTGCTGGTCAAGGAACCAAGGACATTGCTCTCCTACTGCAGGGCAGTCGGCGCAGAGAGGCTAACCGTAGCGACCTCCGCGAAAGGCATGGAAGTCCAGGCCGGCGCCACCAAGGGCACGTTCAAGCTGGGCGAGGTCAAAGACTATCCGGCGATCCCCGTGGTCAAGGCTGAGCTCATCACGGCTTACGACCTGGCCGAGGCTATCGGGAGAGTAAAGTACGCCGTCTGCAAAGAGGACTCTCGCCCTCCGCTCAACTGCCTCCACGTGGAGCCTGGCGCCAAGAACGGCATCGAGCTGGCGGCCGCAGATGGCTACCGGCTGGCGATAACAACGGTCAAGACGCGCGGCAAGCTGGCCGGTACCATCAACCTGCCGATGGGCGCGGTGAACCTGCTTTCCGGCTTCACTGGCACGGTGAAGATGGCGGTGAAGGTCACAGAGACAAAACGCAAGGTGTACGACAGGGGCGAGATGAAAGAGGTCACGGAGCCTGCGGCGGCGGCCATGTTCTGCTGCGGCAACACGACCCTCATCACCCAGGGCCAGATGGGCAACTATCCCAACTATCGCCAGCTTATCCCGACAGCAGGAACAAGCCTGACGGCGGACCGGACGGCGTTAAAAGCTGCCGTCAAGACAATCGCGGCCATGAAGCCCAAGGGCAGCGCGATACGCCTCCAGACCAAGGGGCGCAAGCTACTCGTGTGGGGCCTGACGGACGACGATGACAGGGTGGAGACGGTCCTGGCAGCCAAAGGCACGGCCAAGATTGCCTTCAACGTCGCCTATGTACACGACCTGCTCAACGCGCAGGATGGCCCCTTCGTGCTCAAGTCGACCACACCGAGCGCACCGGCCATGTGCAAGGACAAGGTGACCACTCATGTCGTCATGCCCCTGTTCATACAGTGGGAGCCGAAGCCGGAAGTGTTCAACGGCGTGATAACGGCGAGGCCGGTTGTCGGGACCCCGGCGCAGGACTCCACCATCGGGACGGTACCTGCCCGGGTGCCCGTGGCGGTCGGTAACATCGCCATCGACGAAAACGGCGAGGGCGACGACGAATAAACGCGCCGAGGGCCGCCTGTCACACGGCGGCCCTCTC
>JAQUQF010000292.1 GCA_028749105.1 Acidobacteriota bacterium
GGGCTGGCAGTTCATCCTGCTGCGCGACCTGGAGAAGCGCGACCGGGCGGTCATCGACGGCCTGAAGGCCAGGGACATGAAGGACAGGGAGGAGATCGAGCGCTTCGTCTCCCGTTTCGACGACGTGGAGCTGAAGAAGGTCTACCGCCGCTCGCTGCCCCGGCAGCAGAGCATGATGCTCGAGGCCCCCGAGCTGCTGCTGGTGTGCTACAAGATGAAGGCGCTGGCCGAATGCCGCACCCTGTTCGAGCTGAATCCGCTGGCTTCGGCCTGGATGTGCGTGGAGAACATCATGCTGGCGCTGGCCGCAGAGGGGCTTTTTGGCTGCACCTACACCCCCTACGCCTCCACGGGGCTGAAGGCGTTCCTCGGCGTGCCCGACGGCTTCGAGATCGCCGCGGTCATCCCCTTCGGCTATCCCAAGGAGCCGCCCGGGGAGAACGAGGACGAAGACCTGGATGCCCGCCTGCATATCGACGGCTGGCAAGGGGCAACGGAGTAAACGGGGCGCTGGACTTTTCACTGCTCGCCCGCTACTAGTGCCGCGTTGTATAATATCCCCGACATAAGGAGTGCAAGATGAAAATGGCAATTTTCGGATTCTGCATCGCCTGCCTGATCGCGGCGGCGGTCGGGCCGGCGGCCGAGCCGCCAGCGCAAAAATCCTTGACCGCGGCCGAGATCCTGGCGGTGGCGAAAGCGGAGGACTGGCGGGCCCTCGACCCGGAGAATACCCTGTATCTTGAGCTGGCGACCGGGCGAGTGATCATCGAGCTGGCGCCGGCCTTTGCCCCGCAGCATGCGGCCAATATCAAGGCTTTGGCGCGGGAACACTACTATGACGGGCTGGCGATCATCCGCGTCCAGGACAACTACGTGGTGCAATGGGGGGACCCCAACGCGGAGAAGCCGGAGGCGGCCCGCAAGATCCGGAAGGCCCGGCCGACCCTGCCGGCCGAGTTCGATCGCGCCATCGATGGCCAGGTCCCGTTCACGCCGCTCCCAGACGGCGATGTGTACGCCGCGGAGGTCGGGCTTTCTGCGGGCTTCCCGGTCGCCCGCGACAAGGGCAGCAACCGGATGTGGCTCGTCCATGGCTACGGCATGGCCGGCGCCGCCCGCGGCAACACCGTTGACAGCGGCGGCGGCGCCGAGATCTACGTGGTGATCGGGCAGGCCCCGCGCCACCTCGACCGCAACATCACCCTGTTCGGACGGGTGCTCAAGGGGATGGAGCTGCTCTCCTCGCTGCCGCGCGGCAACGGCACGATGGGCTTTTACGAAAAGCCGGAGCAGCTGGTCGCGATCAAGTCCGTCCGCGTCGCCGCCGACGTGCCGTTGGCCGAACGCAGCGACCTGGAGGTCATGCGCACCGACAGCGAGACGTTCCGCCGGCTGGTCGAAGCGCGCCGCAACCGCAGCGATGAGTGGTTCGTATACAAGGCTGGCCGTATCGAGCTGGGCAACGTGCCGGTCCCGGTGCGCGGCAAAGGCGCCCCTGCCGGCAAATAGAGGTTTGGCGGCTGGCGGCGGCGGTGACCGATCCCGTGGCAGCGGCGAAACGATGAAGGAAGAGCGATGAATTCGTTAATTCTGAAAATACGCCGGGAGCTGAAAGAAAATAGCGATGAAAAGACGCGAAAGAGCAGCCAGAATTTTTTCAAGGAAAGGATCACCTGCCACGGTGTGAAGACGGCGATTGTCCAAAAAATCAGCAAAGAACATTTTGCCCTCCTCAAAGGCAGGCCGAAAAGGGAGATTTTTGATTTATGCGAAGAACTTTGGCGATCGGGATATATCGAAGAATCCTTTGTGGCCTGCAATTGGTCGTACTCCCTCCGCAGGGAATACGAAGGGGGGGATTTCAAGATTTTTGAAAAGTGGATCGGTTCCTATGTGAGCAACTGGGCGTCCTGCGATACGCTGTGCAACCATACGGTCGGGGAATTTTTGCAGATGTATCCCGGGCATCTGGCGGAACTGAAAAAATGGGCCAGGTCAACAAATCGCTGGCTGCGCCGCGCTGCGGCCGTATCGCTTATTGTCCCTGCCAAAAAGGGGAAATACCTGAATGACATTTTGCAAATTGCCGACTTGTTGCTCCTGGACAGGGATGATCTGGTGCAGAAGGGCTATGGCTGGATGCTGAAAGCGGCCAGCCAGGCGCGGCAAAAAGAAATCTATGATTATGTGATCGGGAAAAAATCGCTCATGCCGCGAACGGCCCTGCGCTACGCGATCGAAAAAATGCCGGCGGCGTTAAGAAAGAAAGCAATGGGAAAATAGAATTGGCAAGGAAGCGAATGGCCATGCAAAACAGGGGCTACAACACAATTGAATTCCCCAGGAGCCGAATCGCCACCTTCGATATCGGCGCGATTTCAAAAACGAAGCACTACGTATGCGCGCTCCTGGAATTCAATGTAGCGAATGCCAGGAAAAAAATAAAGGAAGCCAGGAAAATTCGTAATGAAAGGATCTCGTTCACGGGCTGGCTGCTCAAGGTCATTGGCGAAACCATTCACCAGCACAAGGAGGTCGCCGCCTTCCTGTACGGCAGGCGCAAGCTCATCATTTTCGATGATGTCGACATCTCGATCGTTGTCGAGAAGGATCTGGACGGCTACAAGGTCCCCATCCCCCTGGTGATCAGAAAGGCCAATGAAAAGTCGGCCGCGGCCATCACCGCCGAGATCGAGAACGCCAAAACGGAAAAATTTTCCGGCGGGCGGACCGTGCTGAATCAAAAGGCGAACCTCCTGGAAAGGGCATACTACATTCTTCCGGGGGCGCTCCGGCGCCTGGCCTGGAGATCCATGCTGTGCCATCCGCGATTCGTCTTCAGAAAGATGGGGAATGTGGTCTTCACCTCGGTCGGCATGATCGGCCAGATCAATGGCTGGTTCATGCAAACTTCCGTTCATCCGCTCTCTTTCGGCATCGGCTCGATAACGCAAAAGCCGGTCGCCGTCGGCACAGAGATAAAAATCGGGGAAGTCCTGCACATGACCGTCCTGATCGACCATAATGTCGTGGACGGCGCGCCCATGGCCCGGTTTGTCGATTCGCTGACCAAGAATATCGAGGCTGGGATCGGCTTGCAGGGTGGGCTGGGCAATGAATGATGGCAAGGGGACGGCGGTCATAAAGAA
>JAQUQF010000293.1 GCA_028749105.1 Acidobacteriota bacterium
CGCAACAAGGTCGACGAAGCCGAGAAGTATTACACGCTGGCCACCCAGATCAAGCCGGAATGGCCGAAGCCCTACCTGAAGCTGGCCTATGTCGCCATGAACCGCGGCCAGATGGACAAGGCCGTGGAGCACCTCACAAAATTCTGCGAGATCGGCAAGGACGACCCCAAATTCTCCGAAGGGCAGGCGCTGCTCGAACTGCTGCAAAAAAAATAGCCTTCGAAGAATGGCCGGAATGGCGATGAACGGCGGCCCCATGCTCCGCCGCATCTGGATCGCGGGGCTGCTAGCCGCCATGACGCTTTTCGCCGCCTGCAAAAAGGGGGAGCGGCTGGCGGATGCCCGCCGGGACGGCGGCAGCAACCTGCTGCTGATCACCCTGGACACCACCCGCGCCGACCGCATCGGCGCCTATGGCGATGCCCGCGCCGCCACCCCCAACCTGGACCGGCTGGCCCGGGAAGGAGTGCGCTTCGACCAGGCCCACACCTCGGCGCCGCTGACCCTGCCGGCCCACGCCACGCTGATGACCGGCCGCGAACCTCAGGCGCACCAGGTGCGCAACAATGGGACCTACGTGCTGGCCGCAGATGAAACCACGATGGCCGAAGTGTTTCGGGCGGCCGGGTTCTCCACGATGGCCATGATCGCCGCTTTCGTGCTGGAGAAAAAGTTCGGCCTGGACCAAGGGTTCGAAGGCTACGACGACACCCTGGATGCCGCAGAGGTGCCGACCAATTATCGTTCCGAGATCCCCGCCAGCCGGATCCATGACAATTTCAGCCGCTGGCTGGACAGTTCCCCCGCTCCCCCCTTCGTCTGCTGGGTTCACTTCTCCGACCCCCACTCCCCCTATGAACCCCCGGCATCCTTCCGAAAGCGCTTCCCCGACGATCCGTACCGCGGCGAGATCGCTTACATGGACGAGACCATCGGCCGCCTGCTGCAGGACCTCGACCGCCGCGGGCTGCTCAAGAACACGCTGGTGGTGGTCGCCGGCGACCACGGCGAGGGATTCGGCGAGCACGGCGAATACGAACACGGGGTGTTCTGCTACGAGGAGATGCTGCGCGTCCCCCTCATTTTCCACCAGCCGCGCCTGTTTTCCGCCGGGCGGGTGGTGTCACAGAGCGTGGGACTGGTCGACGTGCTGCCGACGCTGCTCGAATTGTACCGCCTTCCCCTCCCCCCCGGGCTCCAGGGCCGGAGCCTGGCGCCGCTGCTGAGCGCAGCCGCAGATCGCGGGCAGCCGGCGCGAGCCCTTTACTTCGAAAGCATGAACGGCATGGAAGAGATGGGCTGGGCCCCCCTTTCAGGCCTCCTGCGCGGTTCGCTCAAGTACATTTCACTCCCCCGCCCCGAACTGTATGACCTGTCAAGCGACCCACTGGAAAAGGAGAACCTGTTCCTGAAGAAGAACGCGCTGGCCAAGCAGTTGTCCCGCGATCTGGATGACCACCTGGAAAAAACGCGCAGCACCGGGAAGGCGGCACTGCGGCCGCGCCCCAGCCGCCAGGACCAGGACCGCCTCCGCGCCCTGGGCTATCTTGCCGCGAGCGATCCATCGCCTCGGAAAGGAGCCGGGGAGGATCCCAAGGACGGGATCGGCACGCTGACCCTGTTGAAAGAGGCACGGCAGGCCACCCGCTCCGGCGACCTGGGCGTCGCGGAGCAGCGCCTGGCCGCCCTCAGGGCCCAAGGATGCGATCGCCGCCTCCCCCAGTTTCACGACGCGCGCTACGAGCTGGCGCTGGCCCGCAAGGACCCGGCCGCCACGGTGGCGGCCCTGAACGAAGCCAACGCCCGCTTTCCCGACGAGACCCGCTTTCTCATGCTGCTGGCGGGATTCCACCGCGACCGGGGCGATCAGCGGCAAACCGAGAAAACGGCGCTCCTCCTGCTGGCGCGTGACCCGAAGGCCGTCGAGGCCCACCTGCTGCTGGGCGAGATCTACCGCGGGCAGGGGCAGACGATGAAAGCCATCGGCCATTTTCAACGGGCATGGGAGCTGGAGCCGGGCGACGGCAAGCTGGGAGTCGCCCTGGCCGACATGCAGTTCTCCTCGGGCCAGCCCGATCGCGCCCTGGCGACTCTGCGTCAGCTGCTGGATGACGCCGACACGCCGCCGGCAACAGAGGTCCGCGCCCAGGCGGCCAAGCTGCTGCTCAAACTGGGCCGGCCCGATCAGTCCGAAAGCCTGCTCCGGGAACTGGTGCGCGAGCAGGGGGGGAATCCGGCCCATTGGACCCAGCTCGGTCTCGCCCAGCTCGATCGCGGCCAGAACGAGCAGGCGCTCCGTTCCTTCCAGCTGGCCCTTGATCTCGACCCCAGGCAGGCCTTGGCCTTGAGCGGCCTCGGGACGATGCACTTGACTGAGTTCCGTCAGCGCCGCGATCGCCAAAGCCTGCAATTGGCTTTGGGATTCTTCACCCGGGCGCTGGCAGCGGATGGGAACATGATCACCGCGGCCAACGGGCTGGGAGTGGCCTACCTTTATCTGGGCGACGCAGCCAAAGCCATCGAGCACCTGCGCTCGGCGATCCGCATCGATCCGGGTTTCGTCAATGCCTATTTCAACCTGGCCATCGCCCAGTTGAGCCTAGGACGGAAGGCCGTCGCCCGCCAGACCCTGAACGCCATCAAGGGCAAATTCACCGGCCGGCTCAGCGATGCGGAACGGGACCAGCTCGGCGCCCTGTTGCGCGAGGCAAATCATTAACGAACAATAAGTGATAGTGATAGTGGTAGTGGTAGTAACTGCGATGAGGAACGAACTCAAAGATCAATCCCAATGTGTGACGAAAAAAGATACTACTCCGAACCTTTGTTGTTTCTCATCTCTTAACACGCTCTGACTGGCAGCAGCAAAAAATCGCCCAATGCTGCTACTATCACTACCACTACCACTTAGAGTTCGGCAATTCCTACTTCTTCTCCAACGCGGTGATCAACTTCTCCCCCAGGCGGGTGTAGTGATCCCGGCGTTCGGAGTTGCCCAGGGCATCGTAGAGGTTGGTCAACACGAAATAGCCGAACAGGGTGTCGCGGTCCTGCGGCGGCAGTTTGATCCCCTCCAGGCAGAGGCTGACGGCCTGATCAAGGTCCCGTCTCTCCTTCAGCATGATCTCGGCCAGGTGGAAACGGGGCATTT
>JAQUQF010000030.1 GCA_028749105.1 Acidobacteriota bacterium
CTTGAAGCAAGCGCGACGAACAGGCGTCCTGCTTTTGAGTGGAAACATCGGCGAAGGCAAATCGGGAATGCTACAGGTCCTGATGGAAGGGCTGCGTGCGGACGGCCGCCGGGTGACAGGCATCCTGTCACCCGCAGTGCTCCAGGACGGCCGGCGCATCGGCTACGACCTGGTCGATGTCGCCAGCGGCCGGCGGACCGAGCTTTCCCGCATCAACGATAGACCGGGGCTGGCAGGACGCCCCAGCGTGGGCAACTTCGCGTTCACACCGGAAGGCCTGCATTGCGGCCAGGAGGCGCTTTCGCCAACGGCAGCTGCCGGGGCGGATGTGGTCATGGTCGACGAAGTCGGTCCCTGGGAACTGAGAGATCAAGGCTGGGCTGGGCGGCTCTACGAGTTGACCCTGGAAACAGAAACTCCCATGATCTGGGTGGTCCGCTCCGATATCGTGACCCAGGTTTGTGAGCATTGGGCCCTTCAGGATCCCCGCATCGCAGACTTGACCACGCTGACTCCTGAGATGCTGCTGAGACAGACGAGAAAATGGCTGGACCGGGAGGAAGGGGAGGCCGGTTTTCCCCTTCATGAGCAATGGGCCGCCGCGTTCCGAGCGAAGCACCCAGCATGCGGCGCTTCCCCCGGATAGTGGCGGGGCGGATTGCGTGCAATGTGAACAGGGAGCATTCAACTATGGAACAGATACCGGATTGGCCGTTGCTCTGGCGCCAGCTCGTGGAGGCTCAGGCCAGGGGTCTGAAGGAGAAACAGGGGAACAAGCCTGAAGACGCTTGGGCGGATAGGGCACGCACGTTTGGCGACCACGTAAAAAAACGTTGGGAAAAGGAGGATTCCACCCGCAGGTTCATGGTGGATCTTCTGCAAGCCCACCCGGGGTCGACCGTGCTCGACATCGGCGCCGGGACTGGTTCCTGGGCCTGCTTGCTCGCCCCCTATGCGGCAAAAGTGACGGCCCTGGAGCCCTCAGCCGCCATGATCGCGGTCATGGAGGAGAACATCAGCAGGTTTGGGATTACCAATGTAGAGATCGTCCGGGACTCATGGCCGGATGCGGCCGTGACGGAACATGATTTCAGCCTGTGCTCACATGCCATGTACGGCGAGGCTGATTTTCCATCATTTGTACGGCGGTTGGATGAGGTCACAAAACGCTGCTGCCTGCTCCTCATGCGTGCGCCTGTAGCGGACGGGGTCATGTCCAAGATTGCCCGGGAAGTGCTGGGACAGCCGTACGACAGCCCCAATTTCCAGATAGCGTACAACATTCTCCTTGGCATGGGCATCTTTGCGAACGTGCTCATGGAAGATACCGGGCTTTGGAAGCCCTGGACCCATGACAGTCTCGAAGAGGCTGTGGATGCTGTAAAGCGCAGGCTTGGCCTGGTCGAAGATGGACGCCATGATCCTTTCCTCAAGCGGATACTGCAGGAAAACCTTGCCTGGGAAAACGGAAAACTCTCCTGGCCTGCCGGGGTTTGTTCCGCCCTGATATACTGGCACAAGCCGTCATCGAGCGAGAACAGAGGATAGCGGCAAAACCCTTTCCCGAAAAACACGGACTTCATCCGCGCATCAAGACGGGCAGGGGAAAAAGGTTGAAAACGGGTCCGGCCTGGGGTATAACCGGGACATGGTTGAAAATGATTTTTCCATCCGAATGGCGCTCCTTGAAAGAGATCTTCACGACCGTGTATTTCAAGATGAATCCCGATATTCCCGAGAGGATCGAGAGAGCGACAGCCTTTACGGCCATCTCGAGAGGGTGGCCAAGTTTGCCCGGGAAATCGGGCGCTCTGAAGGGGTGGATCCATTCACCTGCTACCTGGCCGGACTGTTTCATGACGCTGGAAAGTTCGCCGGAGGGAAGTACCATGTCGGCGATACGCCCGAGGAAGAGCTGTCGATTCAAGTCCTCACCGAGTTTGGTCTAAAGCATGGCATTGATGGAACCATCATCCACGATGTAGCTGAAGCGATCCAACAGATATATCGCGACGATCCGAATCTGACTCCATTGGCAAGGGTATTATTCGACGCCGACAATCTGGACAAGCTTGGGCCATTGGGGATTGCGAGCTATTTTGTAAAAACCGGTTTGCGGGGAAGCGGAATCTCTGAAGAAATCCTATACAAATTGACTGTCGAACTGACCTATGCGCGCTACGCTCCATTGGCGCTGGCGACAAAATCCGGCCGGGAGCTTGCGCGCTTGAACGCCCCATTCACCATCCGCTTCATATATGATCTGTTGGATTCGCTCCGCAAGAGCGGTCTCTATGATTTCCGTGTCAATGAAATCGTCTTTGACGGACTGACATTCGATGTGGTCGCTCCGATCGCGTGCTCATGCGGAGGAGAAATCAAGCGCAGAATCTGGAAGATTCCGGGAAAAAAATGTGTGGAAATCCACCTCGAGCATTCATGCTCCGGGTGCAATAACAAGAACGAAATCCGCTTCTGCCGCCCGCGACTTGGTTTTGCCGTGTGCGTGTAAACCGAAATGAAATTCAAGAAACACGGCGTGATCGTCCGTCAAGAAGGAAAAAATTCGAACCGGTCGGATGACCTGATCATCGAAGCGCCGCTGGAAGTATTCATCAACGATCGGCCAGCCTATTTTTGCATGAGGATGCCCGGCATGGACAGGGAGCTGGCGCTGGGCATATGCTTTCATGACAATTTGCTCAGCTCCATCGATGACATAAAAACAATTGCCCAGATGGACGATGGCACTATCCGGCTCACCATGGCTGAAACTCGGGGTCCCGGCTCGGAGGAAATCCGCATCATCCGCAGTTCAAGCGGCGTATTTTGCAGGGATCGGGATTTCAGGGCTCTATTGCCTGAGCGCGGACCGGAGAATGAAAACAAGTTCTCCGCAAGTTTGCTTTTCGCGATGCAGGACGATTTTTTCAACCGCCAGGAGGTATTCGTCAAAACAGGTGGCGCCCACGCGGCGGCCATCTATGGCCGTGACGGTGGTTTTCTTGCGTTTGCCGAGGATGTCGGCCGGCACAATGCGTTGGACAAATGCGTGGGTCGGCTTCTTTTCGACAGGAAGCTCCATGATTCGTATTTCTGTATGCTCTCTTCGCGCTTAAGCTACGAGATGGTCATGAAATCCGGACGGGCCGGCGTCAGGGTGATTGCGGCATTCTCGGCGCCCACAAGCCTCGCCGTCAAGCTGGCAAGGGACAATGAGCTGACGCTCATCGGATTTTTGCGGCAACCCAATTTCAACGTCTATGCAGGTGACGAGCGACTGCAGCGTGAACCTTCACCAGAGCAAAAATGAAGGACATGCCAGAAGAGATTTTCAGCGCGATCGTTCTGGCTGGCGGGAAAAGTACTCGAATGGGGCAGGACAAGGCATTCCTCCCTTTCGGTGACGAACGGTTGATCGACCGGGTCATCGCCAGACTGCAGGAGTGTTTCCCCCAGGTAATCGTCGTTGGGGCTTCTTTGGATTGCTTGAAAAACAATGGGGTAAAGACCGTTGTCGATGAAAAGCCGGGGATGGGGCCGATGATGGGCATCCTATCCGGTTTGAAGGCTTCCGCAACCGAATTGAATTTTGTCATGGCCTGCGATATCCCTGATTTTAACCACTTTTTTCTGAAGCGAATGTTGGCTATGTCTCCCGCTTATGATGTCCTTGTTCCCCGGCATGGCAACGGCCGCCATGAACCCCTGTTCGCCGTGTATCACCGGCGCGTGATCCCCCTGCTGCAATCCTTTCTTGATAAAGGGATCAAAAAAATCGATCTTGCTTTCGCGCAGTGCCGGCAAGGCTATATCGACATCGGGGACGATTCCTGGCTTGTCAATATTAATACTCCGGCAGATTACGCCGCCTATGCAGGCGCTCAGAAACTCCGAAAACAGCCATGATTCCTGGCGGGTTCAGCAGTCGAAAGATCATCGGCCTTGTCACAAAACCGCTGAAGCCGGTCCCCGTGAACGGCCGGATCGAGGCTGGGCCGGGCCGGTTTAAAAACTGACTCTGGAAATGAGCCCTCCTGTGAAGCGGGTGGTTCGCTCCGCTATAGCAGACCCAGTTCGGGAGTAAGGGGCCATGCGGAATCCCCTCCGCGCTGATTCCCGAACCATCGCCTAAGGAAAGGCAGGAATGACTGGGGAAGAGAAAAAGCAAGAAAGATTGTTAATCCCTTACGGCCTGATGGCTTCGATCCGGCAGGCGGCCACCTTGAACTCGGGGATCTTGGCGATGGGATCAAAGGCGTCATTGGTCAGCATATTGGCCGCCGCTTCGGCAAAATGAAAAGGAATGAACACGGAACCCAGGTCGACGCGCGGACTTTCCTTGATCGGAATCTTGATCTCACCTCGCCGAGACGCCACTCGTACTTCTTCGCCATCGGCAACGGCTATTTTCTTCATGTCCAGCGGATGCATTTCCATGTAAGGCCCGGCGACATACTGCGGCAAGGCCATGGTGCGCCGGCTCATGGACCCCGTGTGATAATGATAGAGAATGCGCCCGGTAGATAACAGGAATGGGTATTCGGCGTCGGGCCACTCCGCAGGCGGGATATAATCGATGGCGAAGAACTTGCCCAGGCCGCGGGTGAACTTGTCGCGATGCAGGAACTTCGTCCCCGGATGCTCGGGATTGGGGCATGGCCATTGCAGCTTGTCGCCGCGCATGAGGCGGTCATAGGTGATGCCGGCGTACTGCGGCACCATCTTGTTGACCTCGTCGATGATGTCCTTGATGGACCGGTACTCCATCTTGTAGCCCATGCGCGTGCTGACATCGCGGATGACCTCCCAGTCGATGCGCGCCTCGCCCGGCGCGGGGACGGCCTTTTCCACCCAGAGCGAGCGGCGCTCGGTATTGGTGAAGGTCCCCTGTTTTTCGGCAAACGAGGCCACCGGCAGCACCACGTCGGCCAGCTGGGCGGTCTCGGTGAGGAAGATGTCCTGGACCACCAGGAAGTCGAGCTTTTCCAGTGCCTGTTTCACGTGGCCGAGGTCGGGGTCGGAAACCATGGGGTTCTCGCCCATGATATAGAGCCCCTTGATCTTGCCCTCGGCTGCCTGGTGCATGATCTCCACCACGGTCAGGCCGACCTTGTCGTCCAGCTTGACATTCCAGGCATTTTCGAACTTTTCACGCAAGGCCGGATCGGTCACGGCCTGGTAGCCGGGGAAGACGTTGGGCAGGGCGCCCATGTCGCAGGAGCCCTGTACGTTGTTCTGGCCGCGCAGGGGGTTGACGCCCGCCGATTCCTTGCCCAGGTTGCCGGTGACCAGGGCCAGGTTGGCCATGGACATGACATTGTCGGTGCCGGTGGTGTGCTGGGTGATGCCCATGGAATAGACGATGGAGGCGCTCTTGGCTTTGGCGTAAAGGCGTGCGGCTTCCTGCAATTTCTGGGCCGGGATGCCCGAGATCTTTTCCACCTTTTCCGGGGTGTAATTGGACACAACTTTTTTCAGAGCCTCGAAGTCCTCGGTGCGAGTCTTGATGAACTCCTCGGCCAGCAGTCCTTCGCTGATGATGACGTTCATCATGCCGTTGGCCCAGGCCACGTCACTGCCATTCTTCTGGCGCAGCCACAGGCCGCCAAACTTTTCGGCATAGTTGACCAGGTCAATCTGCCTCGGGTCGATGACAATGAGCTTGGCGCCGTGGAAAAGGACCGCCTTCTTAATGCGCGTGGCAATGACGGGATGGGTCTCGGTGGTGTTGGATCCGGTGACCAGGATGACCTCGGCATTCTCCAGCTCCTCGATGGAGTTGGTCATGGCGCCGGAGCCGAATGAGCGGGCCAGGCCGGCGACGGTGGAGGCGTGGCACAGTCGGGCGCAATGATCGACGTTGTTGGAGCCGAAGGCAATGCGCACGAACTTCTGGAAAACGTAGTTTTCCTCGTTGGTACACTTGGCTGAGGAGAGGCCCGCCAAGGCGGCGGGGCCGTGCTCCTTCTTAATGGCGCCCAGCTTTTCGGCGACCAGGTCCAGAGCCTCGTCCCAGCCGGCTTCTACCAGCTTGCCGTCCTTGCGGATGAGCGGCTTTGTCAGGCGGTCGGGACGCTGCACGAAGTCGAGACCGAAGCGCCCCTTGACGCAAGTGGCGCCGAAGTTGGGCACCGTGTCGGCCCCCTTGACCTTGGCGATCCTGCCGCCCTTGATCCAGAGCTCGAGCTGGCAACCGACGCCGCAATAGGGGCAGGTGGTGACTATTTTCCGCTCGACATCTTTTTTCTTCAGCTTGCCGCCATATACCGGTTTCTCCATCAGGGCGCCTACCGGGCAGGCCTGGACGCACTCGCCGCAGCCGTCGCATTCCGACCCCGACCACTGGCCGGTGCCTGCGACGACGTGGCTGTGGATGCCGCGCTGGGCCATGCTCAGCACACCCTTGCCTTGGATCTCCCAGCAGGCCTTGACGCAGCGCTCGCACTTGATGCATTTGGAGGAATCATAGAAGAGCACGGGTGCCGTCGAATCGGGGGCCTGGGGGATTTCCCGCCAGACTGGAGCGAATATACGCTTGGGCGTGTCCAGGCCGTAGCGGAAGGCCAGGTCCTGGATCTGGCAGTCGCCGTCGCGCTCGCAGGTGATGCAGTCGTCGTTATGCTCGGAGAGGAGGACGTCGGCCAGCATCTTGCGCGTTTCTTCGAGCTGCGGATCGAAGGCCGTGACCTTCATTCCCGCATCCACCTTGACCAGGCAGGAGGGAACCATGCCAGGGCGTCCTTCGATCTTGACCATGCACAAACGGCAATCCCCTGTCGGGGTCACTTTTTCATAGAAGCACAGCCCGGGGATGTCGAAGCCGTTCTCCCGGGCCACTTTGAGAAGGTTGTCGCCTTTCTCCGCCCGGATCTCCTTGCCGTCGATGCTGATGATTATCGTTTCCGACATGAGTACCTCCGTTTACTTGGTCAGCAAATAATTCCAGTTTCAGCGTTTAATTGGTTATGAAAATCAATCATACATGGTATGAATATTATAATAAAAAACTCGATCTTTTGCAATACTTCTGGTGGTCATTTCTCTCCACGTGGAATGCTCTGTGATTAGGCTTGGAAATCGACGAAGCTGGCCAATAAAAATTCGATCAAGGCTTTTTGGTGAGGGAGATTTCGGCGTTCACGCTTGACATAAATGCAGAACTGGTCGTCCATCCAGCCCCGGTCGGGAAAGAGGTCAATCAGCAGACCCTGGCGCAATTCCCCTTCGACCGTGTAGCGCGGCACAAAGGCTACCCCAATCCCGGCCAACGCCCCGTTGATCAGGCCGCGCACATGGTTGATCTGCATGATGTGCGCCAGCATGGCTGGCTTGCCTTCGGGCAGGGCCATGACGAAGTTGCTCCACCATTCACCCTTTTCGTCCACCGACAGCACGGTTACCCTCGCCAGGTCGTCCGGCTCCCGCAGGCGGTGCTTCTTGGCGAAGGCGGGGGAGGCGGTGACCACGTAGCGCTCGCGGAAGAGAAAGATGCGATCCACTTCGCGATGATGGCAGGGTTTGCAGTCGACGATCAGGTCGAGCTCGTCGCGCAGCAACAGTGGATGGAGAACATGGGAAAAGGTGCATTGCAGGCGGATTTCAGGGTGGCGCGGGATGAATTTTGCAAGTTCACGCGTCAGTACTGTCGTGCCGAATTCCACCGGGGCTCCCAGCACAAGCTTATGATGGAGGATTCCTCCTTTTCCGCTCAGGAAGTCCTGGCAGCGGTCGACTTCGGCGAATATGCGGTCGCAGTTGCGGAGCAACTCCTCTCCTGCTTCGGTCAGTTCATACAGCCCTCCCCGGCGAACAACCAGCTGGGTTTGAACCGCACGTTCGAGCTTCTTGAGGGAGTGGCTCACAGCCGATTGCGTGATAAAAAGTTGCTCTGCTGTTTTGGTGAAATTGCGGATCTTGGCAAAGGTCCAGAATGTTTTCAATTGATATAGGTCAAGCGTCATGTTTCCGTTATTGCTGAAATATTTTCATATTAGTCATGAGTATTATGAATTTGATTTATGCAACACTCTACATTATATCTATTATGAACGGCATGTCAACAAACAGCCGACTTCACAGCGATGGTTGCCCGAGTTTGTCATCAGTGCGTGCGGCCAGGAGCGATGCATGATCAATGCCATGTTTGAAATTCCGCTGCCCGCAAACGAGCCGGCCCTGTCGTATGCGCCGGGATCCCGCGAGCGGAAGCTGATAACGGAAGAACTGAACCGCCAGTATGGGATGACACTTGACGTTCCCCTGATCATCGGCGGCCAGGAAGTCCGCACGGGAAAACTTGGTGTGGCGATCTGCCCCCATGAGCATCAACACCGCTTGGCACAGTTCCATCACGCCGGCGAGGCGGAAGTGCACCTGGCCATGCAAGCGGCTTTGGCTGCCCAGGGAAAGTGGCAACGAATGCCTTGGTATGACCGGGTGGCCATTTTTTTGCGGGCGGCGGATCTCATTTCCGGGAAATATCGCTTCATCCTCAACGCCGCCACCATGCTGAACCAGAGCAAGAACGTCTACCAGGCCGAGATCGATGCCACGGCCGAGCTGGCCGATTTCCTGCGCTTCAATGCTTATTTCATGCAGAAGATCTACTCCGAGCAACCGCCCTTTCACGCTCCCGGGACATGGAACCGCATGCAATACCGGCCGCTGGAAGGATTCGTCTTCGCGGTGTCGCCCTTCAACTTCACTGCCATTGCCGGCAACCTGTGTATTGCTCCGGCGCTGATGGGCAACGTCGTCGTCTGGAAGCCGGCTACCACTTCGGTGCTGAGTTCCTACTACCTGATGAAACTATACCAGGAAGCCGGCCTTCCGGACGGGGTCATCAATTTCGTGCCCGGTCAGGGCAGCATGGTGGCCCCCATCGTTCTGGATGACGAACATCTGGCTGGCTTACACGTGACCTGCTCGACTCAGGCATTCAGCTCCATGTGGCGCACGATCGGGCAAAATATTGGGAAATACCGGTCGTATCCGCGCCTTGTCGGCGAGACCGGAGGCAAGGATTTCGTGGTGCTGCATCCGTCAGCCGACATCCGTTCCGCGGCGGTTGCCCTGGCGCGCGGCGCCTTCGAATACCAGGGCCAGAAATGCTCCGCCGTATCCCGGGCCTATATCCCCGAGTCTCTTTGGCCTCGGTTGTGGGACGAACTGGGGCCAATGGTCGCCGATATCATGGCCGACACTGGCGACCCACGTGATTTCAAGTTTTTCAATGCCGTGATATCGCAAGCCGCCTTTGACAAGACCATGGCCTATTTGAAGGAAGCCCGGCATGGCGAAAAAGCACAAGTGCTGATAGGCGGGGGCGGCGATGACCGCGTCGGCTTTTTCATCCAGCCGACCGTGATCCTTACCCGCGATCCCGGCTACATCACCATGAGTGAAGAGCTGTTCGCCCCGGTGCTGACCGTCTGCCTCTATGAGGATGAACGCTATGAGGAGACGCTGCGCATCTGCGACGCCACCTCGGCGTACGCCCTCACCGGGGCGGTGTTTGCCAGCGACCGCGAGGCGATCGGAAAGGCCCTGGACATTTTGCGCCACGCGGCGGGCAATTTCTACATCAACGACAAGCCGACGGGCGCCGTGGTGGGACAGCAGCCGTTCGGCGGCGGCCGCGCCTCCGGGACGAATGACAAGGCCGGCTCGCACTTGAACCTGCTGCGCTGGACCAATCCTCAGGCCATCAAGGAGTGCTTCACTCCGCCGAGTGATTACCGATACCCTTTCATGCAAAAAGGAGAATGTTCATGAGAATGGAACGAATGATGGAAAAGATCGACTTGAAACCGGTTCAAGACGCGGTTTTCAGGGAACTGGGGCTGAAAGAGGAGAATGACGGCGCCTGCTGCGGCCGCTGGCTTGCAGGCGGTGATTCCATTTCCTCCGTCAGCCCGATTGACGGCCGGCCGCTGGGGCGTGTCCGCAAGGCCGGTTCCGAGGAATACGCCGCCGTGCTGGCGGAAGCCCGAGAGGCGTTCTTGCTCTGGCGGAATGTACCCGCACCCCGGCGCGGCGAGATGATCCGCGCCCTGGGCGACGAGCTGCGCAGGCACAAGGACGCCCTGGGCACCCTGGTCTCGCTGGAAATGGGCAAGATCAAGGCCGAAGGCGACGGCGAGATCCAGGAAATGATCGACATCTGTGATTTCGCGTTGGGTTTGTCGCGCCAGTTATATGGAAAAACCATGCACAGTGAACGCCCCGGCAACCGCATGTACGAGCAATGGCATCCGCTGGGCATCGTCGGCCTGATCACATCGTTCAACTTTCCAGTCGCCGTCTGGGCCTGGAACTTCGCCGTGGCCGCCGTGGCCGGGAACGTGACGGTGTGGAAGCCGTCCAGCAAGACCCCGCTGACCGCTGTTGCCGTGACCAAGATCGTCCAGCATGTGCTGGCAGCACACAAATTCCCGGGAGCGGTGGCCTCGCTGCTGGTGGGCAGCGGCGGCGAAATCGGCGAACGCCTCCTGACGGACCGGCGCGTCCCGCTGATTTCCGCTACTGGATCCACGCGCATGGGCAGACACATCGGTTGCGTCGTAGGCGAACGCCTGGGCCGGACGCTGCTCGAGCTCGGCGGCAACAACGCCCTCATCGTGAGCGAACACGCCGATCTGTCCCTGGCCTTGCAGGCCACCCTGTTCGGGGCCGTCGGCACCAGTGGCCAGCGTTGCACCTCCACCCGCCGGCTGTTCGTTCATGAAGCAGTCTATGACCGCTTCCTGGAGAGCCTGTTGCAGGTCTACTGGCAGGTCCGCATCGGCAATCCGCTGTCGCCCCATACGCTGATGGGACCATTGGTGGATGCTCACGCTGTGTCCGTCATGCAGGGGGCCATCCGCCGCCTGCAGGATGAGGGCGGGCGCGTACTGTACGGGGGAGAGCCATTGCTAGGAGAAGAGTATCCCGGCGGAGCCTATGTCCGTCCATGCCTGGCGGAATCACAAAATCGCTTCCAGGTCGTCCAGGAAGAAACCTTTGCCCCCATCCTGTACATAATGAAGTTCCGCTCCATCGACGAGGCCATCGCCATGCAGAATGACGTTCCGCAGGGGCTCAGTTCGTCCCTTTTCAGCAACCGCCTGCAAGAAACGGAATTGTTCCTCTCCGCTCTGGGCAGTGACTGCGGCATTGCCAACATCAATACCGGCACCAGCGGCGCCGAGATCGGCGGCGCTTTCGGCGGTGAAAAAGATACGGGCGGCGGCCGCGAATCGGGATCGGATGCCTGGAAATTCTACATGCGCCGGCAGACAGTCAATGTCAATTGGGGAACGGCTCTGCTTCTGGCGCAGGGGATCCGTTTTGCCATGTGAGTGTAAATGACTCCATTGACAACCAAGATAGTTTGAACGGTGCTTTCCACCTAATTCCATGCCGCTTGGGCATGCGATCATCAGCCGGTTCGCTCCTGGCAACATTATACGGCAAGCACATTTCTCTTGACATTTGCAGGGAAATCGTAGAAAATAACACCTTTCCATGGCGACGAGGGACA
>JAQUQF010000031.1 GCA_028749105.1 Acidobacteriota bacterium
TTTTTCGCGCGCAAGGAGCTTGATTCCTACCTGGTGGTGCTCGATGCCCTCGACAACCGGGTGGTGAAGGAATACAAGGTCGGCGCCATCCAGAAGCCGAGCTCGCCGGTTTTCCATCCCCAGAAGGACACCCTGCTTTTCACCGGCATGGAAGGCATCCGTTCGTTCCTCTTTTCTCTGGACCTGGGGAGCGGCCAGGTGCGCAAGCTCAGCGACGGCCGCACCTATATTAAGGCCGTCGATATCTCGCCCGACGGCGAGAAGATCGTGTACTCGGCGGGCTCCGGAGGCTTTGACAAGCTGTATCTGGCCGCCGGTGAGAACCCCGACCTGGCGCAGCGCCTGACCGACGGCGGGTTCAATGACATCGCGCCCTCCTTCTCCCTCGATGGCCGGACGGTCTACTACAGCTCCGATGAGCTGGGGGCCTACAACATCTGCTCCCTCAACCTGGAGACCCGGGTCGCCTGCCGCCACAGCGATGTGCGCACCGGCAATTTCTTCCCGGTCGAGATCCCCGGGGCCAAGGGGCAGCTGGTCATCTCCTCTTTCCACAAGGGGAGTTTCCTGCTCTTCAAGAAGGATACGGCTACTTGCCTGGCCGAACGGACGCTCGAGTTTGCCGCCCCCCGGCTCGCCCCTGTCAGCGGCCCGGGGGCCGAAGCGGCCGCCGCCGCTCCCGGTGCGGGCGCCGCTGCGGCGCCGGCCACGTCCGATGTGCCCGCAGAGGCCGTGCCCTTCACCCTGACCGTGAAAAAGTACAAGCCTTTCGAGAAGCTGATCATCACCTCCCTGCCGCCGGTCACGGTGGGCGTCGATTCCGGCGGCGGCTTCTACGGTTCCTCCTATCTCAACGTGACCGACATGCTGGGCGACCACAACTTCATCTTCTACCTGGCTTCCTATTACGGCTACCGCTCCTACCACCTGGCCTATCTCAACCAGCGGCGCCGCCTGCAGATGTATGCCCACCTCTTTTCCGAGAGCGATGCCTATTACTATCCCTACTCGGGCACCGCCTACCTCTCCCTGCGCAGCCGCATCGGCGGCGACTTCTCCTTGATCTATCCCTTCAGCCGCTCCCTGCGCGCCGAGCTGAACGTGTCGGCCTACCACCAGGAAGAGGACTCGGACCTGTTCTATTACGGCTATGAGCTTCCGTACGGCCAGTACTTCAACGGCTTCGCCCTGCCGCTGGAGGTCTCGCTCGTTTCCGAGACCACCCGTTTCGGCAATTACGGGCCGAACAGCGGCCAGACGTTCCGGCTCAGCGCCAGCAAGTATGTCAAGCTCTTCTCCGGCTCGCTGGCCGCCTTCACGCTGGAAGGGGATTTCCGCAAGTACCTGCGCATCGACAACAATACCCTGCTGGCTTTCCGTCTCAGCGGCTTCTACTCGGGCGGCAGCAACGCCCTGCTCTATTGGAGCGGCGGCAACAACACCCTGCGCGTGGCCGATTTCCGCAGCATGGTCGGCAACAAGGGGTTCTATTTCAACGCCGAGTTCCGCTTTCCCCTGGTGCACGCCGCCCTGACCCCCATCGGCGTCATCGGCCCGTTGCGCGGCGTGTTCTTCTTCGACCTGGGCGGGCTGTGGTTCAACGAGGAGAAGTTCCGGGTCTTCGAGCCGGGCTCGCTGAAGCTGAAGGATGCGCTCTCCTCCGTCGGCTACGGCATCCAGTTCTTCTTCTTCGGCTACCCATTCCATGTCGAGTGGGTGTGGCGCACCGACTTCAAGCAAAAGGCATACCACGGCGTCAATTTCTGGATCGGCTACGACTTTTAAACGCGGATGCCGCCCCGGCCGGGGCGATTGACTTCGGCTGCAAAAGATGCGACAATGCCCGGGGTAGCCAGAGATGCTGATCAACCACACATCCAAGCAGGTGACTGCGAAGATCGTCTATTATGGGACCGGCTTGGGCGGCAAGACGACCAACCTGCAGTACATCTATTCCGTGACCAACCCGCGCACGCGCGGCGAGCTGATCTGCATGGAAACGGAGATCGAGCGCACTCTCTTCTTCGACCTGCTGCCCATCAATGTCGGCCTGGTCAAGGGCTACGAGACCCGCTTCCAGCTGTACACCGTCCCCGGGCAGGTCTTCTACGACTCCACGCGCAAGCTCGTCCTGAAAGGGGCCGACGGCATCGTCTTCGTCGCCGACTCCCAGGAACTCATGGTGCAGGCCAATCATGAGAGCCTCGAAAACCTGAAGGAGAATCTGGTTTCCTACAACCAGCGCATCGAGGATATCCCGCTGGTGTTCCAGTACAACAAGCGGGACCTGAAGAACATCGCCTCGGTGGAGAAACTGAACGGCAGCCTGAATCCGCAGGGCCGTCCCTATTTCGAGGCCGTCGCCCGCAACGGCCTCGGCGTCATTGAGACGCTGCGCGAGATCTCGTCCCTGACCCTGGTGCGCGTCAAGGAATTGCTGGCGCACTCCGCCCATACCCCAAAGAACGTGGCGGTCCATTTCGACATTCACCCCGGGCAGCAGATGGTCAATTTGGATAACCTGGCGATGAAAAAGGTGAGTGTCGAGCAGATGACCGCCAGCGAGGCGGGCCAGGATGTGCTGACCCCGGCGCCGGTCGCGGCCGGCAAGGCCGCTGCCCCGGCATCCGAGGCCGGCGCCCATCCTGTCAAGCCCGAAGGCAAGTCGCTCGGCGACCTGCTGAGCGCCATGGGGGACCCCAGCCGCATCACGCGGATCGAAAAGATCGCTGGCGCCGACGGCCGGCTGATCGTCGAGATCAAGGACGGCTCCGGCCGGCCGATCCGCTCCCTGGACATCCCGTTGCATCCCGAAACCAAAAAAGTCAATATCATCCTTGATGTCAAGAGCTAGATCAAGACTGCTGCTGGCCGCCTTGCCCCTGCTCCTGGCCTGCGCCCCCGCCTGCTCCACCCTGAGGCCCAGCGTTGCCCCGCCGGTTGCCCCCGGCCCCGAGGCTCGCGCCGAGGCCCTTTTTCAGCAGGGCAAGGCGTGCCTGGAAAAGGGGGACATGGCCGGGGCCACCTCGTACTTCGACCAGTCGGTGGACGCGCTGCTGGCCGCCGACAGCGCGGGTCTTGACCGGCGCGGGGCGCTGAACGACACCGTCAAGAAAATCGCCGACATCGAGCTGAGCTACCTGAAGGACAAGAACAGCCCGGAGAACGGCGAGCATGAGGCGTTCCTCGACCAGGTCATCGCCACGCCGCTGTTCCTCCCTTCGGTGAAGGACGTCGAGGACCTGCAGCAGAAGGTCAGCGAGGCCGCCGCCGTGGTCTACAACGTGCCGGTGATCGTCAATCCCCAGGTGGTCTCCTTCCTGAAGGCGTTCCAGACCATCCGCCACGAGGGCATCCAGCGCGCCCTCGACCGCATGGGCGAGTTCATCGGGCCATTCCAGGAGATCTTCCGCCGCCACGGCATCCCCGAGGATCTGGCCTACCTGCCCATCATCGAGAGCGGTTTTCGCGTCGACGCCACCTCGCGGGCGCGGGCCAGGGGCGCCTGGCAGTTCATGGCCTCGACGGCGCGGCTGTTCGGGCTGCGGGTAGACTGGCAGGTCGACGAGCGCCTCGATCCGTTCAAGGCGGCCGACGCGGCGGCCCGCTTCCTGAAGCATCTCTACGAGGAATACAACGACTGGTACATTGCGCTGGCCTGCTACAACGGCGGCCCGCGCCGGGTGGTGAAAGCCATGCGCGCCCTGCAGACGGCCGACTTCTTCACCATCAACCAGAGCCGGCATATCCGCCGCGAAACGAAGAATTACGTGCCGGCCTTTCTGGCTTCGCTGATCATCGCCCGTTCGCCGGCCGAGTACGGCTTCTCCCTCGACGGCGGCGAGGCCGTCTTCGCCGGCAGCAAAACGATCGTCGTCCCGTCGCCTGCCTCGCTGCCGCAGATCGCCGAACGGCTGCAGATCCCGACCGCCGACCTGAAGAAGCTCAACCCCGAGCTGCTGCGCGATTTCACCCCAAGCAGCGTGGACGAATACCAGCTGCGCGTCCCGGGAACGGCGGATGAGGCGGCCCTTGCCGGGCTGGAGCGCATCCCGGCCTCCAGGATTCCCAAGTACAACTCCTACCGCGTCCGCCCCGGCGACACCCTGTCGCTGATCGCCCGCCGCCATGGCACCACGGTCAGCCGCATCAAGGAGGCCAACCGCATGAAGTCCTCCCTGATCCGGCCCGGCATGAACCTGATCATCCCGGGGAGGGGGTAGGTGGTCAGCCGCATCAATTCGGCGGTGCTCAACGGTTTGGACGTCGTGGCCACCGAGGTCGAGGTCGGCTTCTCGCGCGGCATCCCGGGCATCGTCATCGTCGGCCTTCCCGACAATGCCGTCAAGGAAAGCCGCGAACGCCTGAGGTTGGCGGTCGCCCACGCCAATTTCGACTATCCCCAGGCGACCAAGATCGTCATCAATCTCTCACCGGCCGATGTGCGCAAGGAGGGCTCGGCTCTCGACCTGCCCATGGCCGTGGGCATCATCCGCAACCACTATCGCCTGGAGAGCCCGGCCTTCTCCGAGCTGCTGTTCTGCGGCGAGCTGAACCTCGATGGCGGCCTGAACCCGGTCAAGGGGGTGCTGAACATCGCCATCTTCGCCCGCGAGAACGGCTATCGCGGCATCGTCATCCCTTACGGGAACCGCGAGGAAGCCCAGTTCGTCCGCGGCATCGAGGTGTATGCCCTGAAGAACCTGGCCGAGGTCATTGAGTTGACCGAGCACGCGGAGCGCTTCGCGCCCTGTCCGACGGGAATCGCGCGCCCTGCGGCCGGGATCTGCGAGAACGACTTCGCCGAAATCAAGGGGCAGTACCTGGCCAAGCGGGCCATGGAGATCGCCGCCGCCGGCTTTCACAACCTGCTGATGATCGGCCCGCCGGGATCGGGCAAGTCGATGATCGCCAAGGCGCTGCCCTCCATCCTGCCCGACATGAGCGACGACGAGATCCTGGAGACCTCCCTGATCTACAGCGCCGCCGGGCTGCTGGGCGCACAAGGTGCGCAGGGCGGGCTGATGCGCAGCCGGCCTTTCCGCTCGCCGCACCACACCATCTCCGACGTCGGCATCAGCGGCGGCGGCAAGTATCCGGTCCCGGGCGAAATCTCCCTGGCCCACAACGGCGTCCTTTTCCTCGACGAGATCCCCTATTTCAAACGCACGGCCCTGGAGGTGCTGCGCCAGCCCCTGGAGGACGGCCGGATCACCGTCTCGCGCTCTCTCACCTCCGCCACGTTCCCTGCCCGCTTCATGCTGGTGGCGGCCATGAACCCCAGCCAGGATGCCGTCGGCCTGGGCGAGGTCGGCTGCAGCGGACCGGCCCAGCGCCACCGCTACTACGCCAAGCTCTCCAAGCCCCTGCTCGACCGCATCGACCTGCAGATCGAGGTGAAGAAGGTCAAGCTGGCGGAGATCACCTCGCCGGCGCTGGCCGAGAGCTCCGCCGTTGTCCGCGCCCGGGTGGCCGGCGCCCGCGCCCTGCAGGCGGAGCGCTTCCGCGGCCTGAAGCGTAGAGTATTCGCCAACGGCCAGATGCGCAATGCCGAGATCCGCAAGTTCTGCGCGCTGGATGAAGAGGGCAGCGAGCTCCTGCGCCGCGCCGTTGAGAAGTTCGACCTGAGCGCCCGCGGTTATTTCCGCGTCCTGAAGGTGGCGCGGACCATTGCCGACCTGCAGGGAAAGGAGAGGATCGCGGCGCCCCACGTGCAGGAGGCGCTGCAGTACCGTTCCCTGGACCTGGGCCGGTTTTAGGCACGGAAAATGATACTGGACAGGAGGAACTTCTGGCAGGCGGCGGCCATGATCGCGGCGGCGCTGCTGCTTGGCCTGGGCGCCAACTTCGTCTCCAGGGAGCCGCTGCCGCTGCTGAAAGCGCTGCCTGGACCGGCCGAGGCGGGGGCTGTTTTTGCCGAAGTGGACGCCGATTTCATCCTGCAGGCCGGCAATGCTCCGGGAACCCTGCTGCTGGATGCCCGTGCTTCGGCGGCGTTCCGCCTGGGTCATATCCCCGGCGCGCTCAGCCTGCCGCTGGGAGAGTTCGCGGCCTCATTCGCGATGCTGGAGCCGCAACTGCGGCAGGCCGACCTGCTGGTCGTCTACTGCAGCGGCTCGACCTGCAGTGATTCTCTCAACCTGGCCGGCATGCTGAGGGCGAAGGGGATGAAGAGCATCTATCTCTATAAGGGGGGGATGGAGGATTGGAGCGGGAATGGCCATACCGTTGAAAAATAGGTTCTTGCGCTTCCTTTCCTCGGCGCCGCTGCAGGCGCTGTGCCGCCTGGCCCTGGGCGGGATCTTCATCTATGCCAGCCTGGACAAGATCGCCCATCCGCGTGAATTCGCCCTCATCATCGCCAACTATGCCATCCTGCCCGATTGGCTGGTCACCCTGCCGGCGCTGGTCCTGCCGTGGCTGGAGCTGGTCGCCGGCCTGTGCCTGGTCGCCGGCCTGTGGACGCGCAGCTCCGCCCTCCTGCTCTCCCTGCTTCTCCTGCTCTTCATGGCCGCCCTGGGGTTCAACGCCCTGCGCGGCATCGACCTGAGCTGCGGCTGCTTCTCCACGTCGGCCGCCGACAAGGAGAAGGCCTGGATCCTTGTCCTCCGCGACCTGCTGATCCTGATTCCAGGCCTGCTGCTCGTTTTTTTTCACCGGGGAAAAAAGACTTCTTGATGCGGGGGGACGGTCCGGCCCCCAGGCGATTTCCTATTTTTTATCCCGGAATCTCTGTACGTCGCGGTCCATCTCGCGCCGGATGTCGCGTTCCTTGAGCTTCTGCTTCTTCTCGTATTCCCGCTTGCCGCGCACCAGCGCGATCTCGACCTTGATCCGCCCCTTGTCGTTGAAGAACAGCTGCAGCGGCACGATGCTGAAGCCGCGCTCCCTGACCTTCTGGTCCAGGCGGTGGATCTCGCGGCCGTGCAGCAGCAGCTTGCGCTTGCGCTCCGGTTCGTGGTTGAACGCGCCCGCCTGCTCATAGGGGCTGACGTGGCAGCGCAGCAGGAAGGCTTCGCCGTTCTGCACCTCCACGAAGGAGTCCTTGAGGTTGACGCGGCCGGCGCGGATCGACTTGACCTCGCTGCCGACAAGGACGGCTCCCGCCTCGAAGCGGTCGAGGATCTCGTAATCGTGGAAGGCCTTCTTATTCTGGGCGATGGTCTTCATGGCCAATGAGGACGATCTCCTCGATCTTGCGCCGGCCCATTTTCTTGGCGACCAGCAGGCAATTCTTCACCTGGATGCGGGCATTCTCCTGGGGCAGCTTGCCGAACTCGTAGATGAACAAGCCGGAAATGGTTGTGTAGTCCTTGCGCTCGGGCAGGTCCAGCTCCAGCTGCGAGTTGATCTCCGCCACCGGCGTGCTCCCCAGCAGCTGGAAGACGTTGTTGCCCAGTTTCTTGATGTTCCTGCCGGAGAGCTCGTAATCCCCCAGGATGCCGCGCAGGATATCGCTCAGGGTGATGATGCCGATCGTCGAACCGTACTCGTCCAGGACCACGGCCAGGTTCAGCTTGTGCTTCTTGAACTCATTCAGGATGGAGTTCAGCGAGGAATATTCGGAGACAAAGATCGGCTTGCTGGCGATCTTCTTCAGGTCCAGCTTGTCGAAGTCCTCCTGGAGCATGGCGGCCAGCAGCAGGTGCGAGTCGATGACGCCGGTGATGTTGTCGAGCTTTCCCTTGTACACCGGGATCTTGGAGATGTTTTTTTCCAGAATGATCTTCTTCAGCTCCCTGAGGCCGCTGCTTTCCTTCAGAGCCACGATGGCCACGCGCGGGGTCATGATGGCCTTGATGTCCTTCTGGGAGATGTCGATGATCTCGGTGAGCATCTTCAGGGTTTCCGGGTTGTGCTGGAACAGCTGGGTCTCCATGGAGAGGAAGTGCTTGATCTCCTCCAGGCTGAGCTCCTTCCGGCTCCAGACTTTCGCCCCCTGCTTGCGAAAGATGAGCTTGGGCAGCAGGGCCAATCCCTTGGCCAGCGGGGAAAAAAAGAAGGCGATGAAGCGGATGGGGCGGGCGTAGAGGAACGACAGCCTCTCGGCGTGGCGATAGCCGTACGACTTGGGGGTGATCTCGCCGAAGACCAGCAGGATCAGCGTGGTCATCAGGGTGGAGAGCAGGAGCAGCGTCCCCTCGCTGCCGTGGAAAAAACGGGTCAGCAGGTAGGTGGCGACCGAGGCGGCGGCGACGTTGACCAGATTGTTGCCGATCAAGATGGTGGAGAGGAACTCCTCGGGCTTTTCCAGCATCCGCGCCAGCAGCATGGCCGTCTTGTCCTTTTTCTTGGCGCGATGGGTCAGCTTGATGCGGCTGAGGGAGAGCACCGAGGTCTCGGCCGAGGAGAAGAAGGCGCTGGCCAGGATCAGCAGCAGGAACAGCAGAAAAGGAAAGAGAAACTCGCCGTTGCCCATGGCCGCTTCAGTACCGCTCGCTCTGTTGCCGGTTCATGCGGCTCACTTTTTGTTGTACAGCTGGTAGACGATCTTGTACAGCGACGTGCCGATGCAGTCGTTGATCAGCTGCACGTCGCGGCTCTCGCGGGGCACCTTCAGTATCTTGGGGGCGAAGTTGACCACGCCGCGGACGCCGAAGGAGATCAGCTTGTCCAGCGTCTCCTGGGCTGCCTCCTCCGGGACGGTCAGCAGGGCGATCTGGATGTCGCGGTTTTCCTTTAGATAGGCGCCAAGCTGGTCGATGTGCAGGACCGGCTTTATCTGGCCGGGCTTGCCGACTTCGCTGCCGACCAGTTCCGGCTTGATGTCGAAGAGCGCCGTGACCGTGATGTTGCGGCCCTTGAACAGCTTGTAGTTGGACAGGGCCTGGCCGATGCGGCCGGCGCCGATGATGATCACGCGGGCGCCGTGGTCGATGGAGAGGATCTTTCTCAACTCGCGGAACAGCTTCTTGACCAGGTAGCCCTTCTTCTGCTTGCCGATGGAGATGCCCAGGTAGAAGAAATCCTGGCGTACCTGGTTGCAGGAAACGCCCGTGACCTCCTCCAGCTTCTTCGAGGAGATGTAGGTATTCTCCGGCAGGTTCAGCTTGAGCAGCGCCTCGTAATAGAACGAGATCCTGCCCAGCACGCGCAGACTGCTCTTCTTCTTCATGCATTCCTCATGATATTGTTTACGTTAAAATTAATGGTATCCGAGTGCGGCCGAAAAGTCAATGCCGCCGGCGAATAAATTATGCTGCGTGCCGGGGCTACAGATCTCCGGCGAGGGGACTGCGCACGGCGGCCTCGACTTCCGCCGCCGCCTTGGGTATGGCCGGGCCCAGGACCCTGCACCCCTTGGGCGTGACCAGTACGTCGTCCTCGATGCGGATGCCGCCAAAGGCGCGGAATTTTTCGACCTTGTCGTAGTGGATGAAGGCGGCGTGCTTCTTCTCGCTCCGCCACTGGTCGATCAGTGCCGGGATGAAGTAGATGCCGGGCTCGACCGTCAGCACCTGGCCGGGCTCGAGCTTCTTGGCCATGCGCAGGTAGGCCAGGCCGAACTGCTGGCTGCGCTTGAACTTGTCGTCGTAGCCGACCCAGGTCTCGCCCAGGTCCTCCATGTCGTGGACATCCAGGCCCATCATGTGGCCGAGGCCATGGGGGAAGAACAGGGCATGGGCGCCGGCTGCCACGGCGTCGGCCGCGTTCCCTTTCATCAGCCCGATGTGCTTCAGGTGCTCCACCAGGACTTCGCTGGCCTTGAGATGGACGCTGCGGTAGCTGGTCCCGGGCCTGATCATGGCGATGGCGGTCAGCTGCATGTCCAAAACCGTTTCATAGACGGCCCTTTGCATGGGATCGAAGCGGCCGCCTACGGGGATGGTGCGGGTGATGTCGCTGGCATAGCCGCCTTCCGTTTCGGCACCGGAATCGATGAGCAGCAGATCGCCCTCCTGCAGGCGGTTGCCATGGAAATGGTTGTGCAGGGTCTCGCCGTGCACGGTGACGATGGCCGGGAAGGCCAGCTGGCCGCCGCCGGTCAGGGCGATGCCCTCCATGAAGCCGGCGACCTCGCGCTCGTATATGCCGGGTTGGGCCATGGCCATGGCTTCGCGGTACATGACCGCGCTGACGGCCAGGGCGGTCTCGATCTCCCGGACCTCCTCGGGGCTTTTCAGCGAGCGTTGGGCGATGACCGCCCTGGCAAACTCGGCAGAGGCGTAGTCCTTGATGGCGGCGGCGCGGATGCCCAGCAGCCGTTCCAGCCAGAGGGCGTTATCGCTGCGGTAGGGGGGAAGAAAATGGATCCTGCGCCCCTGGCGTACGGCCGCCTGCAGGACGCCGGCCAGCTCGGGGAGCGGCCGCGTATCGGAGATGCCGACCTTGGCGCAGCGGCTCTTCAGCGACGGCTGCGGCCCCATCCAGATGATGTCCTCCATGTCGATATCGTTGCCGAAGACCGTTTGCCGGCCCTCCTCTATGTCGATAACCGCGGCCAGTCCCGGAAAATTCAGGCCGAAGAAATAAAGGAAGGAGCTGTCCTGGCGGTAGTGGTAGGTGTTGGCCGGGTAGTTCATCGGGCTTTCCCCGTTGCTCAGGAACAGCAGAAGCCCCGACTTCACTTGCCTGCTTAATTTCACTCGTCTTTGCTGGTAGGTTTTTTTAGTGAACATGGCGCCTCCTGAAAAATCATCTTACCCAAGAGCGAAAATTATTTCAAGGCCGATTTTTATGGGATGAGCCCGTTTCCGGGAAAAAGGATTGACATGCACGCCGAAATCGGTCAAAATATTGCCTTGAAAAGAATAGCCTTCCGAAAATCAAATCCCGAATGGTGAAAATGGAAAAGAAACTGTATGCGGTCATCGTCGGCTCGGGTTCTTATGTCCCGGCCCGGCGTGTTTTGAACAGCGACTTTTTGACCAGGACGTTTTTTGACGCCAACGGCGAAAAGCTGAAGAAGGGCAACGAGGAGACGATCGGCAAGCTCTCCGAGATCACCGGCATCAAGGAGCGGCGTTACGCGGCCGACGACCAGCTGGCCTCGGACATCGCCTTCCTGGCGGCCGCCGACGCCCTGGCATCGTCGGCGATCGACAAGGAGTCGCTGGACTATATCATCGTGGCCCACAATTTCGGCGATGTGCGCGTCGGCAATGTTCGCTCCGACTTCGTCCCCTCGCTGGCGGCGCGGGTCAAGCACAAGCTGGGCATCGTCAATCCCAGGACGGTGGCCTACGACCTGCCCTTCGGCTGCCCGGGCTGGCTGCAGGGCGTGATCCAGGCGAATTACTATCTCCGCTCCGGCGATTGCCGGCGCGTCATGGTCATCGGCGCCGAGACCCTGTCCAGGATCTGCGATCCCCATGACCGCGACAGCATGATCTACGCCGACGGCGCCGGGGCGACGATTCTCGAGGCGGTCGCCAGCGAGCGTCCCGTAGGCATCCTGGCCCATGCGGCGCGCAGCGACACCCTCGAGCACGCCTACATG
>JAQUQF010000294.1 GCA_028749105.1 Acidobacteriota bacterium
GCCACTATCGTCGTCGAAAGGCTAATCGACGTCGCCTTTCTGCTGCTGTTGCTGGGAGTGGCGCTGCTGGTCTTTCCTTTCCCGGGCTGGGTGCGGCAGAGCGGGGTGGTGATGCTGGCCTTGGTCATCCTGCTGGGCATTCTGCTCCTGCTGATGAAAAGGCATACGCAAAGATCGCTGGCGGTTTGCGGCCGGCTGCTGCGTTTCCTCCCCAACGCTGCCGCCGCTAGGGTCCGGGAGATGCTGGAGCAGTTCCTCTGCGGCGTCGTCCCCCTGAAGCGCCGCGGCCATTACGCCGCTGTCGCCACCCTTTCGCTGCTGATCTGGGCGAGCTATGCCCTGACTTACCAGCTGCTGTTCCTCGCCTTCGGCTTTGTCGCCCGCTACCGCCTGCCCTGGAGCGCCGCCCTGGTGGCCATGGTTGTGACCACCATCAGCGTGGTCGTGCCCTCTTCCCCGGGGTATATCGGCACGTTCCATTATCTCTGCCAGCTGGCCCTGGGTTTTTTTCTGGTTCCCAAGGGGCCGGCGCTGTCCTATGCCTTTGTCCTGCACGCCTTATCCGTTTTTCCCGTGTTTTTCCTGGGGCTCTATTTTCTGGCCCGCGAAAAACTGAGCCTGCGATCGCTGCGCGAGGAGGAGGCCCATGCTTTTGACCGTTGATGTCGGCAACACCATGACCGGCGCTGCCTTGTTCCGCGGCCGGTCGATCGTCCATCGCGGCCGCGTGCCCACCCCCGCATCCTGGACGCGGCGGCACCTTTCCGCCTTGCTCCCGGCCGCCATGGCCGGGCAGGTGGGCGCGGTGATCGTCTCATCGGTCGTGCCGCGCCTCGATCGCGGCCTGGGCGCCGCCATCCGCCGTTCCTGCTCGCTGCGTCCGCTTTTCATCGACCACCGCACGCCGACAGGCATCAAACTGCGCATCGATCGTCCCTTCCAGCTCGGCGCCGACCGCATCGCCGACTGCGCCGGCGCCCTGGCCCTTTTTCCGCCGCCGCTGATCGTCATCGACTCGGGCACGGCCACCACCTTCGACCTGATCGATGCTGCCGGCGACTACCGCGGCGGCTGCATCCTCCCCGGGGTGGCTTTGGCTATCAAGAGCCTGGCTGAAAACACGGCCAAGCTGAAGAAGGTCGCTTTCGCCGTCCCGCGCTCGCCGGTCGGCACCAACACCAACGACAGCATCCGCGCCGGCATCTTTTTCGGCTACGTCGGCGCGCTGCAGCACCTGCTCTCCCTCTACCGCGCGGAGCTGGGGAGGCGGACGAAGGTCGTGGCCACCGGGGGGCTGGTGCGCCATTTCCAGGGCCAGGTGCGCGGCATCGATGCCTGCGAACCCGACCTGATCTTCCTCGGTCTGCGCAGCATTCATGAGCGGCTGGTTGCCACGAAATGACCGCGGCTGACTCCGGCGCCGATTACGGCTACATCATCCGCGTCATCCAGTACCTGGACCGGCGCCACGGACTGCGATTTTTCATCGGCAGCCGCGACTTCGACGTCCTGTACCGTTGGTGGGAGAAGCGCATCCCGGAAGCGATTGTCCGCGAGTCCCTGGACCGCGTGGTGGAGCGCGGCCGCCGGCGCTCGCGCCTGCCGCGGAGCCTTTCCTCCTTCAGCGCCGAGGTGCGCCGGGGCTATGATTCGTTTCTGGCGCTGGGCGTGGGGGAAACGCGCCCCGAGCCCGAAGACGAACATGCCGGGATGAAAGCGTTCCTGGCGGCCCTGCCGCCCGAGCTGGAGTTCATGCGCGGCGATTTTGCCGCCCTTTTCGCGAAATTGCAGCAAGGGGAGACGCCGGACGCCACCCCGCTTGAAGAAAAACTGCTGGCCCGCTTCGCCGCAGACGGCGAACTGAACGCCAAGACCGCCTGGTTCCTGAACAACCTCGCCCCGACGCTGCGCCGCCCCGAGATCGAGCGCCGTTACCGACTGAATTTCCTGTCGGGCCGCTTCGCCATCCCGCCCTGGAACTGAACCGCTTCTTCTTTGCCTAGGACCTGCAGGGCTTGTTTGATTTCGGCAAAGCCTTGATAGCGGCAGTTGCGCTCCTTCTGCAGGCATTTACCCACAATGGCGCGCAGGGCTTCCGGGGCGGGGCGGTTGAATTGCACCTGGCGGTGCAGGATATTGTACAGGGTGACGATATCCTCGTCGCCGCAGAACGGGTTGCGGCTCTCGATCATCTCGTATAACACCACACCAAAGGAAAAAACGTCGCTGCGTCCGTCAAGCTTTTCCCCCTTTGTCTGCTCGGGGGACATGTAGGAGGCGGAGCCCAGGACGGTCCCTTTTTCGATCCGGGGGCGGGCGCGGCGCTCGGCGTTCGGGATCCCGGTTTCCGGCGCCGTGCAGATATTGGCCAGGCCGAAATCGAGGATCTTCACCAGGCCGCTGCGGTCGATCATGATGTTGCCGGGCTTGATGTCGCGATGGACGATGCCGTGCTCCTGGGCGACGGCCATGCCCGCAACGACCTGGGAGGCGATGCCGATGACCTGGCCGACGGAGAGGGGCTTCATTTTCAGCAGCTGGTCGAGGGTGACCCCGTCGACATAGCGCATGATGATGTATCCCCGGCCATTTTCCTCGGCGGTCTCGTATACGTCGCAGATGTTGGGGTGCTTCAGCCTGGATGCCGTCTGCCCTTCGCGTAAGAAACGCGCCTTCGCATCGGCGTCGCTCAATGAACCGGCGCTGATGCACTTGACGGCCACTCTGCGGCCGAGTTTCATGTCTTCGGCCAGCAGGACTTCGCCCATTCCACCCCGGCCCAGTGAGCGGATCACTTTGAATCGCCCGCCGAGGATCACCCGGCCGGCGAGTTCGGGAAGTGAGTTTGCCGTATGGCAGAGAGGGCAGACCATGTGTTGATTTTAGCAAAAGCAGCCGCTATTGGCAATTTGAAATATCGGCTGACCATGATCGGTACTGCCTGGCGAATAAAGGAAAAAGCATTGACATTTCACGTTGAGTGGTCAATATTATGATAATGAAAGGAGCAGCATGGGCAATTCTTTTGCTGATCTTCAAGGCGACAATGGCGACCGCCGCGGTTGAAACGGATTCTTTCCCCGATGAGGTCCAGGGCTGGGAGCTGTCTGCCAAAGTGGAA
>JAQUQF010000295.1 GCA_028749105.1 Acidobacteriota bacterium
GTAGATCTGGCCGTCGGTGATGGAGATGACGTTGGTGGGAATATAGCCCGACACGTCGGAGGCCTGAGTCTCGATGATCGGCAGCGCCGTCAGGGAACCGCCGCCCTTGCCGTCATTCAGCTTGGCCGCCCGCTCCAGCAGCCGCGAGTGCAGGTAGAAGACGTCGCCGGGATAGGCCTCGCGCCCGGGCGGCCGGCGCAGCAGCAGCGAGATCTCGCGGTAGGCGGCGGCGTGCTTGGACAGGTCGTCATAGACCAGCAGCGCGTGCCGGCCGCGATCGCGGAAATACTCGCCCATGGCGCAGCCGGCATAGGGGGCGATATACTGCAGGGCGGCCGGGTCCGAGGCCGAGGCGGCCACCACCAGCGAATACTTCAGGGCGCCCGCCTCGCCCAGGGTTTTGACCACCTGGGCGACCGTGGACTGCTTCTGGCCGATGGCCACGTAGATGCAGATGACGTCCTGCCCTTTCTGGTTGAGGATGGTGTCGATGGCAATGGCCGTCTTGCCGGTCTGGCGGTCGCCGATGATCAGCTCGCGCTGGCCGCGGCCGATGGGGATCATGGCGTCGATGGCCTTGATGCCAGTCTGCAGCGGCTCCTTCACCGGGAGGCGGTCGACCACGCCCGGGGCCAGCGCTTCGATGGGCATGAACGTCTCGGCGCGGATGGGGCCCTTGTCGTCGAGGGGCTCCCCCAAGGGCGAGACCACGCGGCCGACGACGGTATCGCCGGCAGGCACTGAGATAATGCGCCCGGTGCGCTTGACGATGTCACCCTCCTTGATCCTGTGGCTCTCGGCCAGCAGGATGGAGCCGACGTTGTCCTCCTCCAGGTTCAGGGCGATGCCATAGATGCCGCCGGGGAACTCCAGCAGCTCGTTGTACATGACGTTGTCCAGGCCGTAGATGCGGGCGATGCCGTCCCCGATCGATATCACCACCCCGGTCTCTTCCTTCTTGAAATCAAAGGCGAAGCCCTCGATCTTCTGGCGGATCAACTCGCTGATCTCGTCGACTTTGATGAGCATTTATCCTTCCCCTACTAGCGTTTCACGCAGCTTCTTCAGGCTGCCGGCCAGCGAATAATCATACTGCGCCGAGCCGCGTCCGATGCGGATGCCGGCGATCAGCTCCGGATCCAGCCGGAACTCCAGCGCCACCTTCCTGGCCAGGGCCTTTTCAAGGTTCGTGCGCAGGCGCTGCCGCTGCGCGGGAGTCATTTCGACCACAGACGCCACATCGATCTTCTCGATGCCGCGGGCGTCATACCAGGCCTCGGGCAGCTGCCGCACCATCGGCTCCAGGTAGGCCATGCGGCTCTCGTTCACAACGGTCAGCAGGAAATTCAGAGTCTTTTCGTGCAGCCCCATCCCGGCGGCAATGATCTCCAGGGCCCTCGCTTTCTCGGCTTGGGAGACCAAAGAAGTCACCAGCCCGAGCTTCAGTTTTTCATCGGCGGCCAGCAGCTTCAAGAAGGACTCCAGTTCTCCCTGCAGGCGCCGGAATTCCTTCTCGTCGTCCATGGCCAGCACCAGGGCCTTGGCGTAGCGCTTGACCAGGCTACTTTCCTTCATCCAGGTCCTCACAGGCATCGATGTTGCGCTCGATGATCTTCTGCTGGCCGACGTTGTCCAGGTGGCGCGTGAAATCCTCCTTGAAGCGGGCGATGGCCAGGTCGGCGATGCGTCCCTTGACTTCGCGCACGGCGGCGTCGACCCGCTGGCGGATCTCCTCCTCGCCCAGGGTGATGATGCGTTCCGCCTCCAGGCGCCCGGCCTCCTCCAGCCGGGCGAGACCGGCTTTGCCGGCCGCCTCGGCTTCGCCCTTGATCTCCTCGACCTCGGCGGCCACCTTGTCCAGGCGCTGGCCGACCTCACGCAACCGCGATTCGGTCGCCACCAGGTTCTGGGCGCGCGCGGCGAAATCATCGCGGATGCCGGCGCCCTTCTGGGAAAGCATGCGGATCAGCGGCTTGCGCAGGGCCAGGAACAGCCCGCCGAACAGGATGGTGGAGTTGACCACCTTGCCCAGCACGCTGAACCAGTCGATATGATGGACCGCCTCCCCTTCCCCGGCGGAGGCCGCCAGTCCGCAGGCCAGCGCCAGCACCAGGATAAGGATGAGCGGGGATTTTTTCATAAATACGCTTGCCTTATTTTATCGCTGAAGGTCGAGACCTGCGCCTGCAGCGCCTGCTCGGCAGCGCCGATCTCGCTTTCCAGCTGGGCGATCTTCTCGGCCATGATCCGTGCCGAGCGTTCCCTGGCGTCGGCCACGGCCCGGGCCCGGGCTTCCTCTCCGCTTTTCAGCAATTCTTCCTGGATCCGCTGCGCCTCCCTGCGCGCCTGGCTGAGCTGGTCTTCCAGTGAACGGGTCCGCAACTCAATTTCACCCATCATGTTCTGCTGGCGGCCGATTTCGGCGGCGGTCTGCGCCTCCCTCTCGGTTATGATGCGGCCGATGGGCTTGAAAAAAATGCGCGTGAGGGCAAAATAGAGGAACCAGAGCAGGAAGAATATCCAAAGAAAGGAAGAATTCAACTCTAACATAGAGGAAATGTAGCATAATGCCGCTTAAAAATCAATCCGCGCCGGCGGCCGCAGGATGCCTTGACAGCAACGCCACCCTCGGGTACAATCGCATTTTATCTCCCATTCCGGGCCCGGTCCCGGCCCAACCATTTCCCAGGAGACGCCATGGAGTTTATCGGCAAGCTGGTCGATTTCGTCCTGCACCTTGACGTGCACCTGAACGCCCTCATCGCCACTTACCAGCTCTGGACCTACCTGATCCTCTTTGTGGTCATCTTCTGCGAGACCGGGCTGGTGGTCACCCCTTTTCTCCCAGGCGACTCGCTGCTTTTTGCCGCCGGCGCCCTGGCCGCCACTCCCGGCAGCCCGCTGAAGGTTCACTGGCTTTTTCTGGTCCTGTGCGCAGCGGCCGTCCTCGGCGACACGGTCAATTACTGGATCGGCCACGCCATCGGCCCCAGGATCTTCAGCCAGAAGAAGATCCGTTTTTTGAAAAAGGAGCACCTGGAGAAGACCCACGCTTTTTATAAAAAATACGGCGGCATCACCATCATCCTGGCCCGCTTCATCCCCATCATC
>JAQUQF010000296.1 GCA_028749105.1 Acidobacteriota bacterium
CTCCTTCCAGCGCTGGGCGATATACCCGCTGGGCGGGATGAGTAAATGCGTTTTCACCTGATTTCCTCGTGAAAAGGCATTATAACAGAGATCCGGCGGCAAATGAAGGCCTTTGCCGGCGATTGCAGGCGATTCGGGGCCGCGTTGCGATTGTCGGCCGGCCGGGACTGTGTTAAAATAAACGCCGGCAAGGAGCCATTTCATGAGAAAGTTTCTGCAGCGTCTTTTTCTCGTCTTGATCGCGACCGTCGTGTCCCTCGCCGGCGTTGAAGTCCTGGTCAGGGTCTTCTGGAACCAGCTCAACCGCCAGGCCGTCATCCCCCTGACCCTGAAGACCCATCGCTTTACGGAAAACAAGGTCATGGGTTATGAGCTGGTGCCCGGGAGCGTCGCTTTCGAGGACAATGCCTGGTACCGGATCAATCCGGACGGCATCCGGGACAGGGAATACGCGCTGGCGAAGCCCGCCGGGACTTACCGCATCGCCGCCGTGGGCGATTCCTGCACCTTCGGACTGGGGCTGGCGCTCGAAGACACCTGGCCCAAGCAGCTGGAACGGGAGCTGCAGAGGACCGATCCGCGCGTGGAGGTGATCAATTTCGGGGTGATGGGCTACAACACGCCCCAGGAGGCGGAGCGGATCCAGGACAAAGTCCTGAAGTATTCGCCCGACCTGATCATCATCGGCTACAGCCTGAACGACATCGGGGTCCTGAGCCGGCAGCGGACGCTCCTGGCCACCTACAAGGGCTACGATTCCTTCCTGACCACCGGCAACCGCTTCGTGGACGGCCTTCTGCCCCATGCCAAAACCTACATGCTGATCAAGAACCGCCTGTTCCTGAAGAAGACCCATGCCGATACGAACCCCAAGTATTCCAAGGACGGCCTGAAGTACATTCAGAGGGGGTACAACCGTTATTTCTTCGATGCCTACGAGGAGGCGGAGAACTGGAATATCCTGGTCAAGGCGTTCGCCAAGATCCGCGACTTGACCCAGCCGAAAATTCCGGTGCTGCTCGTGATTCACTCCGAATTGCAGGAAATGGATCCCTATCTGTTCCGGGACATACACGAGATCGTGAAGAAGCTCAGCCTTGATCACGGCTTCCTGGTCCTGGACCCTCTGGACGAAATTCTGGCCCACAAGGTCCGCGACCTTAGGATCTCCACGGCCAATACCCATCCCAATGCCATGGGCAACCAGGTCTTTGTCCAGGCCATTGCCCGCTATTTGCGGGCGAATTCTATGATGAAATGACCTCGTTTCCCCGAAAAAAGATCAGCCGAGACAGCGTTGACTTTTCTGCGAATTGCTGTATAATATTAGTCCCTTATAAAAAATTTTAGGAGCTTGATAATGAAAAGAAGCCTCTTGCCCGTGGTCATTCTGCTGGCCCTCTCCGTCTCCATGGGGACGGTCATGGGATCCTCATCCAACGCTCAGGACCCGACAACTTTTAAAACCGATAGATTGGAATCACAGGCAAACGGCGTGATCGCTGAGACGATCCAGCTGACGCCCATTGATGCAAACAACTGGCGCCACCCCGCTATCGGCGAAGATTCCAGGGGCAACCGCCTGGCCATTTTCCGCGGTCCCGAGGGAACCATTTACTATTATGCCTATTGTCCCAAGAATGGCGCATGGAGCGCCCCGATGCCGATCAACGACGGCGCCCAGCCGCGTCTCGGGGACAGCCTCTATGCGAACATGGTCGTTGACAGCAATGACCGCTTCCATTGCACGTGGGAGGAGGCCGACGGGAATAGGGGCGGCCAGGTGTACGCCTCGTTCAAGAACGGCGTCTGGACCACCCCGATGAAGTGGGATATTTACGGCCGCTACGACCTGATCAGCTCGGCGCTCGGCGTGCGTTCCGACGACACCGTCGTCACCGCCGATTGCGAGGTTATTGGCTTCAGCAAAGATATTTTCTTGCACACCAAGGGAAAGAACGATGCGGAATTCAGCGCGCCGTTCAACGTGACGCGGGACGAGAAGCCCGGCTCGACGCAGCCCTGCCTGGCCATCGATGCCGAAGACAACACCTGGCTGGTCTGGAAAAGCGACCTGCTCCTCCCCGACGTAGACGAAAATTTGGTCATCTACCTGGCCCAATTTGACAAGAACAACAACGATATCGGAGACTGGATCCGACTGTCCACTAGCCCGGCCTGGTCATTTGTCCCCCAGGTGGCCATCAACAACCAGGGCAGGGTCATGACCACCTGGGCCTACCCTCACGGCGGCGATTATGTTTCCAGATTCTATGATCCGGCGACCGCGACGCTGAGCGAACAGATTCACCTCGAGACTGGCATGGTGCGGGCACCCTGGCACACTTTCTTCCACCGCCTCGTCTCCCATGGCAAGGACTTCTACTCGGCCGTGATCGTCCCCGGCCGCAGTGTTCCGGTGATGAAGTTCGACGAGACAACGTTAAAATGGGACGAGATCTACCGTCTGCCCGAAGGGGTCGAGATGCTCGGCATGTTCGCCGGCTACGACAAGCTCCTCATCGCCTGGAACAGTTGGATCGAGCCAACGGGGGTCTACCTCACCACCATCGGCATTGACCCCTGGATGAAGATCCGCATCCGCTCGGTGAGCAACCTCAATGTTGCCAAGATCGTCGAACGCAGCTTCTTCAAGAACTACGTCCTGAACGCCCTCACCTGGACGGCCAACCCGGAGAACACCGAAAAGGGGATCACCGTCTCCTTCCACCGCATCTACCGCAAGGGGCGCTCCGAGGATGACAGCAAGTGGACGCGCATCGCCGAGGTGGCGGGAACGGTTTACAGCTATAACGACCGCGACATTACGGCCGACAGCGACTACGTTTACGCCGTCACCTGCGTTGATGATCAGGAGCACGAAAGCAAGATCTTTTAGGGAGCCTGCCTGTTGGGGGCCCTGAGGGCGCCGGGATCGCGTCGCTGCTTCCCGCGGGGTCTCGCGGCAGGGGAGTGGACTTCAGCATGAGGGACAAGCTCTTACCGTGGTTCGGAGTCCTCATTGCCGTGATGGCTCTTGCCGGCTGTCAGCCTGCGCATCGGGCCATGGTCCTGCAGACCCCCTACCCGGTAAAGGATGCGGCGGGCA
>JAQUQF010000297.1 GCA_028749105.1 Acidobacteriota bacterium
GGGCACGCTGTTCATCGTCAATGACCATCTCGACATCGCCATCTTGAGCGAAGCCGACGGCGTCCACCTCGGCCAGGATGATGTCCCCATCGCCGCCGCCCGCTCCCTGCTGCCACCGCATATGATCATCGGCATTTCGTGCTCCACCCTCGGGGAGGCAAGGGAGGCCGCGCGCCAGGGGGCCGACTACCTGGGGATCGGCGCGGTGATCGCCACGCCGACCAAGGAGGGGTACCCGGTTGTGGGTCTGGAGGGCTTGCGCCGCATCGCCGACGAAGTTCCTCTCCCGATCGCGGCCATCGGTGGCGTCAACCTGGTCAACATGGCCGAAATGAAGGCCGCCGGGGCAAAATACCCGGCCATGGTGCGTGAATTCCAGGAGGAGACCGCTGCCCGCGTCGCGGCGGTCAACGAGTTGTATTCCCGCTGAACCTGTCCCCTCTTCCTCAGCCGATGATACCCAGCATGAAGACCATGATGAACAGGGCGACGGTCTCGACCAGGCCGATGACCATGATGTAGTTGCCGAAGCCCTTGCCGGTCTCGGCAAACGCGTCTGAGGCGCAGGCTCCCGCCTTGCCCTGGAACCAGGCCGACACGCCCATGGCCAGGCCGCCGAAGATGCCGATGCCCAGGATCATGCCGGGATCCATCCTGCCGATGGCTCCTTTCAGCGCGTTCATGAGGATGAAGCCGTAGACGGTCTGCGTCAGGGGGGCGCCGACAAACGCCACCAGCATGAAGGGGGCCGGCTTGTTCAGGGCGAAGCACTTCTTCCAGGCGCCGATGGCCGCCATGCCCGCCACGCCGGCGCCGACGCCCGAGCCGACGGCCGCCAGGGCCATGGTCGCTGCAATTCCGATCAATCCAAAGTTCATCTTCTACTCCTTAAAGGGCTTGTAGGGCTTGCCCGACCACTCCATGCCCAGGTGGCCGGAAAACTCCAGCATGTTCAAGCGCACGCCGTGAACGACGACCGACAAAGCGCCCATGGCCATGTTCAGCGCGTGCCCCAGCAGCAGGACCAGGAGGCCGGCGGCGATGCCGAGAGGACCGCTCCCGAAGCCGGCGGCGATCGCGTTGAAGCTCTTGGCGATCTCGACAGTGGCCAGGCCGACGGCAAAGAGGCGGATGTAGGAAATAATATCCGAGAAGGCGCTGATACTGCTCAGGAATGTGGTGAGCAGGTTGGCGGCGCCCATAACCAGGCCGCGAAGAAAGCGGCCTTCCTGGCGGGAGAAGACAATGACGGCTGCCAGGCCGCCAGCGATCATCCATTTGGCAGGGACGGGCACGGGATATTTTTCGCTGCTGATCACCAGGTTCAACACCAGGAAATACAGCCCCAGGACCATCGTCAGCCAGCCCAGCTGGGCCAGCGAGCGGATGAAGGGCTTTTCCCTGGCCTGGCGGAGAAAGCTCCAGAAATGGGCAATGACGATGTGCGCTGCGCCGACAGTGAAAAAAATGATCTTGAACGTCTCGCCGCTCCTGGGGTTGAACGTGGACAGCGCCGGCACGATCATCCAGGAGAGCCATGGCAGGGCGGCCAGCTTTTGCGAGCCGAACCAGGTGCCGGTCAGGGCGCCCCAGAGGATGGTGGCAAAGCTCAAGAGCGTCAGCAGTGACAGGATGGCCGGCGGCTCCTGGCCCCGTTGGCGCGCGCGGCGGCGGAAGTACAGGGAGGCGGCAAAAAAGATCAGGCCATAGCCGGCATCGCCGATGATGGCGGCGAAAAAGAAGGTGAAGAACAGCAGGAAGAGAAAGCTGATGTCGAATTCATGGTACCCGGGGATGGTCCCCAGCAGTTCAAATACGGGTTGGATGATGTTGATCCAGCGCCGGTTGCGGACGATCGTCGGCACGTCGTCGCCGGCGGCGGGTTCCTGGATCAGGAGCGCCCAGCCGTTTCCCCGGCAGCAATCCCTCAGCTTCTGAACTTGATCGCCCGGCAAAAAACCGGAGAGGTACGCGAGGTCAGCGGTATGTCCCATCGCCGCCGCTGCTTCGGCAAATTCGACCTCACGGCCTGCGGCCTGGATGGCGCGCTCCAGCCCGCCCGCCTCCTTGCCCAGCTTCTCCAATTCCTTGCGGAACCCGAACAGGCCGGAGCGGTTCCCGGCCTGCAGGGCGTCCAGTTCGGCAGCGCCGTGCCGGGGCGGGTCGAGAGGCTTGAATTCGCATGCGAACGCCGCGCCCGCCTTCAGGACCAGGGCGACCCAAAGCAGCGTTTTGCGGCGACGGACAATAAATGCCCTGGGCGCGGGCGGAAGCTGTCCCAGCTGCTTAAGCGGTACCTCAAAAAAACGCACCTCGTAGCCTTGGTCCCGGATGGCCCGCAGGTCGGAGAGTGACACCCCCTGCCAGTCATGCAGGCGGACCGCTTCCCTTTCCAGAGCGGCCGACTCCTCTTCGAGCTTGCGCAGGGCATCCTGCTTGTCCAGGATGGAGCGGGCGGTCGTCAGGGCGGCTTCCATGCTGAGCGGTCTGAAAGCTGCCACTGAGGGCGCCGGCGTTCCCTTTTGCCTGGGCGCTTGGGTGGGGGCGGCCGCGGCGAAGGCTTTTTCGAGGAGGACCTTCTTTTCCCGCCATTCCTGGGCCGAAGGGGCCTGGACGGAAACGGCGCTGAGGTGCAGGACGCCGAGCCGGCGGAGCTTTTGCAGCGCGTCCGGCTTCTCCTCCCGGCGGGTGATCACCGTGGCCTTCTTCATGGCGACGATCATGACAGCCCCACTCTGCGCAGCAGATTGCGCTTGGCGATCTTGCCCCTGACCACCGCGGCGGTCTGCTGGTCGCCCAGGCGGATGTTGATCTTGCGGATGGCTTCGATCGCCTGGGGGATCTTTATTTTTTCAAAGAGGTTCACCCGCTGGCTGGTCACCCGCAACTCGGCCGCCAGCAGGGCGACCTGCCGCTGCAGCAATCCGATCTCGACATCGAAGCGGATGAGCCTGGCAAACAGGGAAAGGGCCTCGTCGACCCAGGGCGGGGTCAGGAAAAGGTCGTGGCCAGCCTTTGAGAATTCCATGGACTTGAAAACAGGGATCTCCACGCCGGCGATATTGGCCGATTCGGTTTCAACGCTCCTGACCTTCA
>JAQUQF010000298.1 GCA_028749105.1 Acidobacteriota bacterium
GCGCTCGAGTGCGGCGTTGAGCACGGCGTAGGGATCGACCTCGACGATGCCGGCGTTGGAATGGTAAATGGAGTCGGAGGCGTAGATGCCCCAGACCGTCAGCGAGAAGAGGTCGGGGCGATTGAAGCGCAGCGAGGCATTCAGTTGCGAGGCAGGGATGAGGTCAAGGCGGTCGCCGGTCTCCTCGTTCTCGGTGTCGAGATAGGTGTAGCTGGCCGAGAGGGAGAAGTCGCCAAATGCCTTGCGCGCCTCCAGCTCGAAGCCGGTGATGGTCGCCTTGGCCACGTTGATGTTCTGCTTGATGAAGTCGATGTTGATGCGGCTCTCGATCATGTCACGGATGCGGTTGTGGAAAACGGCGCCGCTCAGGAACCAGCCGCGATCGTAGGTGAAGCCGGCCTCGAGGTTGGTGCCGATCTCGTCGCGCAGGTCGGGGTTGCCGCCGTTCTCCGGCAGGCTGTAGAGGTTTTTCATCGAGGGGAAGCGCGATTTCTGCGCCAGGGTCAGATGCAGGTCGGTCCATGCATTGGGGTTGAACTTGACGCCCAGAATGGGATTGACGGTGGTCTTGTTCTCGCCGTCCTGCTTGTTCAGGTGGTCGAGGCTGGCGCCGGCCATGAGTTCGACCTTGTCACTGACGCGGAAGCGGTCTTCCACGCCGAGCGAGAGGGTCTTGTGCTCATAATGCTCCCAGGGGGCATTCACGGCGGACTGGGTGCTGACGTCGTCATCACGATAGGAGGCGCTGGCGTGCAGCTGGTTTTTATCGCTTAGGGGGACCATGCCCAGGACGAAGGCGCCCAGGGCGTAATTGTCGTAGGTCGATTCCCAGTTCAGCTTGTCGAACTGGCTGGTCTTGTAGGCGTCGAGGACATTGTAGTGCTTGACGTAATACAGGCGCGCCTTGACATAGCCGCCGTCCAGGATGGGGAAACTGCCGCCCAGGTTGGCCAGCAGTCGCTGCCAGTCCTTGAAGCGCCAGTATTGTTTTTTGTAATAGTCTATGGCCGTGGGGATGCCATACTCGGACTGGTAGTAGTTGACTTCGGCCATGACTTCAGCGCCGTTGCCGGGGTAATAATACAACTTGCCGCCCAGGTTGGTGCGCTTGTAGTCGCTGTTCAGGCGCAGCTCTGTGTCGCCGCCGCTGACCCAGTTGAAGCCGTCGGAGCCTTCGCGCGAAGCCGAGCCGGTGAACAGGAGGTTGCGGCCGCGCAGGGCGCCGCTGGCATAGGCGCCGTACGTTTGCCGCGTGCCGTAGTCCAGGCGCAGGGTGAACTGGTCGGAGGCCGGCCGCTTGCTGAGCACGTCGACGATGCCGCCCATGGTGTTGGGCCCGTAGAGGACCGACGAGGCGCCCTTGACCACCTTGACCGAGTCGACCTGGTCGGAGCTGATGGCCTTGAGGTCGAAGGAGTTGTAGTAGGGCTCGTAGACCGGGATGCCGTCGTAGAGCAGGGTGACGCGGTTGGTGCTCAGCCCGCGCAGCTTGACGCTCCATTCGCTTTTGGCGCCGGTGGAGACGTAGGTGCCTGGGGCGAAAGAAAGGATGTCGGTCAGATCCTTGGGCTTGAGGAGCTCGATCTTCTCGATCTTCAGCTCCGAGGTGGCGGCGTAGGGCAGCTCCCGCGGGACCTTGGCCTCGACCGTCACCGACTCGGTGATCATGGGCAGGGCCACTTCTTTTTCCTTTTTGTCCGTGCTTTCTTCTTCGGCATGGGAGAAAAGGCCGAAAACGGACAGGCACAGGACCAGTGCGCACAGTTTTTTCATTTTATGCAGACCTCCATTTGAAATCGGGGCAATGGAGGCTGGAGTGGGAGAATGGTGAAAAATGCAGTTGTTCATCAGGCCTCCTTCTCAAAGATGGAAGGCATGACCGTTTCCAGTCATACCCTAAGCGGCCGGCGGGCGTGATCCCAGGGACTTTAGCCCGAGCGGCTCGGAGTCAGGCGGGAAGTATAGTACGAATTAATTTTATTGTCAACAATAAAAATCGGGAAGATCGTGATCTAGTCTATGGCCACCATGACCGAGGAGGCCTTGATGATCGCGTAGGCGGCCTTGCCTTTCTTGAGTGCCAGGTGATCCGCCGATTCCTTGGAGATCATGGCCACCACCTGCAATCCGCCGGGGACGTCGATAATGACCTCGGTATTGACCCTGCCCGGCCGCACTTCGGCCACTTTGCCCTTGAACACGTTCCTGGCGCTGATTTTCATGGTTTCCTCCCCCGGTATGAATCCTTCATGAAGGCATTATACCACTATTCCCGGGAATTGGCTCTGTCGCTTCAGGGAACGATGGCCTGGATGACCATGACCCAGAGCGGCAGGGTGAAAAAGGAGAGCAGGGTGGAGACGGCGATGATGCCCGAGAGGAGCTTCTCGTCAAGGGGAACATACTCGCCAAAGAAGGTGGCCATGGTGGCCGTGGGCATGACCGCCTGCAGCAGGATCACGCGGCGGCTCATGTCGTCGACTTCGAACAGCAGGCAGATTGCGGCCACGGTCGCCAGCCCTAGGACGAAGCCGCCGATAAGGCGGAAAAAGGAGGCGGCCAGCACCAGGCGCAGCCGGGCGGCGGGCATGAGCAGGACCAGGTTCTGGCCGATGGCGAACAGGATCAGGGGGATGGCCAGGGCGGCGAACTGGTTGATGAAGTCGCTCAGCGGCACCGGCAGGCGCACTGCGGCGATGTTCAGCGCCAGGGCAACGGCGGCGGTGCCGATGGGCACTCCGGCGTGGCGCAGCAGCACCTTGAGGAATCCCTCGCTTCCCCGCGGGTCGCGTTCGCAGACCAGGCAGAAGCGGCGGCGCAGCAGGAAGCCGCAGATGAGGAAGACCGGCCAGAAGAACATGGAAAAGAAGACGGCGCGGGTGAGGGCCGCGGGGCCGAAAAACGAGGCGATCACCCCCCAACCCAGGAAGGCGTAATTGCCGGCGAACACCGCGAAGGCGAAGGTCAGTTTTTGCCCGTCGTCGGCCTTCACCAGCGGCGAGACCAGCAGAGAAGCGGCGGTGTAGAGGGCGGTGAGCAGGATGAAGCCGGCGATGACGGGCAAAGCCTGGCGCAGGCTCTCG
>JAQUQF010000299.1 GCA_028749105.1 Acidobacteriota bacterium
GGGCCATTATAATCAGGACTGGAATTTCCAGGTGGTCAAGACCGGCGACAAGCTGTCGCTCGGGAAAAGGGAACTGGCCTTCGTCGAAGCGCCGATGCTGCACTGGCCGGACAGCATGATGACCTATCTGACGGGCGATGCGATCCTCTTTTCCAACGATGCCTTTGGTCAGCATATCGCCAGCGAACGGATCTTCAACGATCAGGTGGTTCCGTCCGAGCTGTACGAGGAGGCCATCAAGTATTACGCGAACATCCTGACGCCCTTCTCGCCGCTGGTTACCAAGAAGATCAACGAGATCGTCGGGTTCAATCTGCCGCTCCAGACAATCTGCCCGAGCCACGGTGTGATCTGGCGGGACAATCCGCTGCAAATCGTCCAGCACTATCTGCAATGGGCCGACAACTATCAGGAAAACCAGATCACGATTCTTTACGACACCATGTGGGACGGCACAAGAAAACTGGCGGAGCGGATCGCCCAGGGGATCACGAAGAGCGACGGCGATGTGGCCGTCAAGCTGTTCAATATCGCCCGCAGCGACAAAAACGACGTGATCACGGAGGTGTTCAAGTCGAAGGCCATCCTGCTGGGGTCACCGACCATCAACAAGGGCTACCTCTCCTCGGTGGCCCTGATCCTGGACATGATGGCCGGGCTCAAGTTCAAGAACAAGAAGGCCGTGGCCTTCGGCTGCTACGGCTGGAGCGGCGAGGCGGTGAAGCGGATGCACGAGGAGTTGGCCAAGGCCGGATTCGCGGTGGTGGGCGAGGGGCTCAAGACCCTCTGGGAACCGGGAGACGAGGAGGCGGCGCAGGCCCAGGCCTTTGGCGAGGCCTTCGTCACGCTCATCCAATAGCGTACCCCGAGAGGAAGAACAGGTAAACGATCACTAATTTCATAAACGAAAGGGAGGATTGCCATGTTTTGTTTTCAATGTCAGGAAACGGCCAAGAACACCGGCTGCACCGTCAAAGGCGTGTGCGGCAAACCCGAGCAGACCTCTGATCTTCAGGATCTGCTCATTTACGTCTGCAAGGGGATTGCGGTTTACGGGGAAAAGCTAAAGGGACAAGGCGCACTGGACAAGGAGACGGGCCGCTTCGTCTGCGAGGCCCTCTTTGTCACCATCACCAACGCGGCCTGGGACGATGAGGCGATCATCGCCAAGATCGAGGAAGGCCTCAGGATCCGGGAGGCGGCCAGGGCCAAGGTCGGGGCAGGCATGACCGGCCCGCTGCCCGATTGCGCCGTCTGGACGCCGAAGGGCAAGGAGGAGATCCTGGCCAAGGCCCAATCCGGAGAGGTCCGCATCACCGCAACGGAACATGAGGATGTACGGTCCCTGAGGGAACTGCTCGTCATCGGCATCAAGGGCGTTGCAGCCTATGCCGATCACGCCGCGGTGCTGGGTCAGGAAAAAGAGGAGATCTACGGCTTCATCATGGAGGCCCTGGCCTCGACCACCAAGGACCTCTCCGTGGACGACATGATCGGGATGGTGATGAAGGCCGGGGAGACCTCGGTGAGCACCATGGCCCTTCTCGATGCCGCCAACACGACAGCCTACGGTCATCCCGAAATCACGGAGGTCAACATCGGGGTACGCCACAATCCCGGCATCCTCATCTCGGGCCACGACCTGAAGGACATGGAAGAGCTGCTCAAGCAGACCGAGGGCACCGGCGTGGATGTCTACACCCACGGCGAGATGCTCCCGGCGAACTACTACCCCGCTTTCAAGAAGTACGCCCATTTTGTGGGCAATTACGGCGGATCCTGGTGGCATCAGAACCAGGAATTCGAATCCTTCAACGGCCCGATCCTGTTGACCACCAACTGCCTGGTGCCTCTCAAGAAGGAGAACACCTATCTGGGCCGCCTCTTCACCACCGGGGTGGTCAGCTACCCCGGCGCCAGGCACATCGCCAACCGGCCCGCCGGGGGAAGCAAGGACTTCTCCGCCCTGGTGGCCCTGGCGAAGACCTGCCCGCCCCCGCAGGAGATCGAGACCGGCAAGATCGTGGGCGGCTTCGCCCATCACCAGGTCCTGGCCCTGGCCGACAATGTGATCGCGGCGGTGAAGTCCGGCGCCATCAAGCGCTTTGTGGTGATGGCCGGCTGCGACGGCCGGATGAAGACGCGCGGCTACTTCACCGAGGTGGCCGAGAACCTGCCCAAGGATACGGTGATCCTCACCGCCGGCTGCGCCAAGTATCGGTACAACAAGCTGCCCCTGGGCGATATCGGCGGCATCCCCCGCGTGCTGGATGCGGGCCAGTGCAACGACTGCTACTCCCTGGCGGTGATCGCCCTGAAGCTCAAGGAGGCCTTCGGGCTGAAGGACATCAACGAGTTGCCCATCTCCTACGACATCGCCTGGTACGAGCAAAAGGCGGTGGCCGTGCTGCTGGCCCTGCTGTTCTTGGGGGTGAAGGGCATCCGCCTCGGTCCGACGCTGCCGGCCTTCCTGTCGCCCGCCGTGGCCAAGGTCCTGGTGGAGAAGTTCGCCATCAAGCCGATCGGCACGGTGCAGGACGACATCGCGGCGATGATGAAGGGAGAATAGGCGCGAAAAACAGCATCCTTCCGGGGGAAGGCCGGTTGGCCTTTCCCCAGAGTCGCGATGCGCTGAGAAGTTTTTTAAAAGCAGCCGAGCTGGCAGCTTCGGATCTTCAGCCCCAGGATGTTGGCCGCCTCCGCTGCCTTCAACGGCGTCGTCTTGACCTGTCGGGCAAGCTCAAAAACCGCTGAACAGGTCAGGCGGCCGGAGGCATCCAGTTCCCGCAGTCCGGCGGCCAGTTCCGGAGAGGGTTGCTGCGGGGCATCCCCCTGGGAAGGGGTCTTATCCACCTTGAAAAACCCGATCTGGCAATCCGTGACGCGCACGCCCCGCTTGTCCATGACCGCCCCGACGGCAATTCGGGGGACATCGAAGTCTTTGGCGATGCGCCAGGCCACCGGGCAGGGCAAATAGCCTTCCCGGAGCGAGGCGGTTACGGCCGCCTCCAATCGTCCCAAAGTCTCTTGCGGAAGATTGGCGGGATTCTCCGGTAGTCGGATCCTCGTTTTCTTAG
>JAQUQF010000032.1 GCA_028749105.1 Acidobacteriota bacterium
CAGTCCTACATGCTGATTTCCAAGGTTCTCGTGCAGGCGATCCGCTCGCTGGGCATCGACGCGACGCTGTCCAGGGGCAGCGCCGCCGAGCTGTCGCGCAGCCACAATCCCTGCTTTTCCTTTCCCACCCCGCACGAGATCGAGGTCGCGGGCAGGAAGATCGTCGGTTCGGCCCAAAAGCGCGACAAACAGGCGCTGCTGCAGCACGGCTCCATCCCGCTGGCCATGGACTATTCCCTTTATGCCGGCGGCGCCAATTTTCCCGCTGCCGCCCTGCAGCAGAGCATGACCACCTGGGGGGACATTTCCGGGCGGGAGCCGCAGGAACTGCAGGAGGCCTTGGTTTCGAGCTTCCGGGACTTTTCCGGCGGTGATCTCGCCCCCATGGAGTTCAGCGCGGAGGATGAGCGGCGCCTCTTCGAGCTCAGGGAGAAATATGCCTCCGATGCGTGGAATCTTTCTTTGTAGCCTTTTTCTGGCCCTTTTTGCCCTGCCTGCCTCTCCCCGCCGCCACGAGATCCAATTCCGCCGCAACGATTACGCGCTGGTCCCCTCGCCGATGCGGCTGCAGGATGCGGGCCTGTCCAAGGCTTTTCTGCGGGTTTTCAGCGACGATGAACGGCAGGGCGGCCTCTATTTCAGCAGCGGACGGTTCCGTGTCGTGCGACCCGCATTGGATGCCTGGGCAGCGGAGTACGCGGGGAGCACAGTCCCCCTCTGGGCCTGGATGGGGACGCGCAAATTTGCCTGGCTGGAGGACAACGACCTCCTCGACCGCGAATGGAGCGCCGGCAAGGCGCGGCTGATCCCCAAGCTCGACCTGTTCAATCCCCGGGCGCAGGAGCTGATCGCCATGCTGTTCGCCCGCCTCGCCCGCCAGCCGGTTGCCGGAATATTGATCCAGGACGACCTGACCATCCTTGGCGGGGAAGGTTTTTCCAGCTGGGGCAAGGCATGCTTCACCCACCACAGCGGGCTGGATGCCGACCCGAGGCTCATGCTCGCCAGGGGGACGGCCCATAACCGTGTCTGGCAGGAGCGCAAGGCCGCGTGCGTCGGCGAAACGCTGAAAAGGATCGTCACCGCCTGCCATGAAGCCAAGCCGGGCATCGAGGTCGGCCTCAATGTCCACTATGAGGCGCCCCTGACCCCGGAGCGGGCGCGCTCCTGGTATGCCTTCGACATGGCGGCCATCGGCGCTTCCGGCGTCGACCTTTTCTACCTCATGGCCTACCACCGCCAGATGAAAACAGAGATGAAGCTGGGCGAGGGCGACAATCGGCTTTACTTTCGCCGCATGCTGGAGGCGGCCGTGAAGCTCTGGGGCTCCAAGCTGGCCGTCAAGCTCCAGGTGCGCGACTGGCAAAGCAGCCAGCCGATCCCCCTGGATGAATTGAAAATCTACTATGACTTGATTCCAGAGGAGGTGGAGCGCATCTGCTTCGCCGCCGCCGACCCGGAAGACCTCGAACTGATCTCCCGGATCATCGCCAAGTGAATCCGAGATCTGGCCGCTCGTTCACCCATCACGTATTGCAATAACCTTTTATTCGACATAAAATCGAACCCCAGGGAGGCAGGCAATGAAAAAACTTTTGGTGCTGATACTGGTCGCCGGGGCGGGGTATTTCGCTTACCAGAAATTCGTCGTGGGGGAAAGTTCGCAGGAGCAGAAACAGGTACAGGTGCTGACCGACGAATTCGCCGCGATCAAGCAGCAGATGACCCAAGCCGAACGTTCGGCGGGAGCGACCGGTTTGGACATGACCAGCGACGCAGGCAGCTCCATGGCTGCTGCTGAAGCCGTTCTTGAAAAGCTGCAGGAGCTCAAGGCACGCCTGAGCGAGAAAAAGGCCTTGGCAAAGAGCGCTGATCTGGAAAGGGAAATAAGGGCGTTCCTGGATCGGGATTAGAGGCTCCCTGATCGCCAGCGAAAAAAAGACTGCATGGTTGAAATTATATTCGTCAGAAGGTTACAATGTCTCCATTGCGAAACCCCGATCAAGGAGGAAACATGGATAAAACGAAAAAAGGCTATAACAGGAGAGATTTTTTAACCACTATCGGCAGCGCCGCGGCCGCCGGGCTGCTGGCCAAGGTGCCGCTCGGCGCCCAGATGACCCCTGTGGGCGCCAAGGCGGCCGAGCCCGGGCCAAAGCCGCTCACCCGCGTACTGGGCAAGACGGGCATCCGCGTCCCCATCGTCTCCATGGGGGTGATGAACGCCGACAACCCGGCGCTTGTGAAGCGCTCCTTCGAAATGGGCATCCGCCATTTCGACACCGCCTGGGGCTACCAGAAAGGCCGCAACGAGGAGATGGTCGGCACCGTGCTCAAGGAGCTGAATGTGCGCGAGCAGGCGGTCATTGCTACGAAGGTGCCGCCCGGCAGGCCCGAGATGATGGACCAGATGGGGGACAAGCTGGTAGAGGAGGAGTTCCTGGCCCGTTTTGACCAATCACTGGCCCGGCTGCAGACCGGCCGGGTCGAGATCCTCTATGTCCACAACATCAGCGATCCCAAGATGCTCATGCGCCCCGGAATCCTGTCGGCCGTCGACAAGCTGAAGAAAGCTAAAAAAGCCTTGTTTATCGGTTTTTCCACCCACATGAACTTGGCCGAATGCATTGAGGCGGCGGTGCCGATGGGGCGCTTCGACGTCATCCTGACCGCGATCAATTTTTCCATGGCTAACGACACGGCCTTGCTCGCGGCCATGGCCAAGGCGGCCAAGGCCGGCATCGGCCTGGTGGCCATGAAGACCCAGTGCCGGCAGGCCTGGGCGAAAGAGAGCGGGGCTGCCGGTCCGGAATACCATGAGGGCACTGTCTGGCACTCGGCATTGCTCAAATGGGCGCTGCGCCTGGAGTCCGTAGCCACGGCCATCCCCGGATACACGACCTTCCAGCAGCTCGAGACCGACTGGCCGGTGGCTTTCAACCTGGATTACACCCCCGAAGAGGCGAAGTTCCTCGCTTCCCCGGGTGTGCAGCTCGCCCTGGGCGGGGTCTGCCGCCAATGCGGCGGCTGCGTCGGCTCCTGCCCGCAGGGAGTTGACGTCCCGGCGCTGCTTCGCGCCCACATGTACGCCGCCGACTACGGCAACTTCATGGAGATGCGCCGCGCCCTGGACGAAATCGGCGCCGGCCGGGGGCTGCAGGCGTGCGCCGGCTGCAGGGAGTGCACGGCTGCCTGCGTGCGCGGAGTGCAGATCGCCCGCCGCCTGGGAGAGCTGCAGGCTATTTTTGCCTGAGACCTTTCAAGGAAGCGATTCCCTGCCCGTAGGGGGGATAAAGGACCTTTTCATCGGTAATGATGGCCGTGATCAGCTCCGCCGGGGTCACGTCAAAGGCCGGGTTATACACAGCGGTCTGCGGCCGCGCCGTCACCTGGCCGCGGAAGTTCCTCACTTCGGCCGGGTCCCTTTCCTCAATGATGATGCCCGCGCCGCTGGCGGTGCCGGTATCGATGGTGGAGAGGGGGGCGGCAATATAGAATGGGATGCCGTGATAGCGGGCCAGCACGGCCAAAGAATAGGTGCCGATCTTGTTGGCTGTGTCGCCGTTGGCGGCGACGCGATCGGCGCCGACGATCACCGCCTGCGCCATCCGTTTCTGCATGACATGGCCGGCCATGCCGTCGGTGATGAGCGTGACGGGGATGCCGTCCTCCTGGAGCTCCCAGACGGTCAGGCGCGCCCCCTGCAGATAGGGGCGGGTCTCGCCGGCGATGACCTGGATCGTTTTGCCGGCCTCGATGGCGGCGCGCACCACTCCCAGAGCGGTGCCGTAACCGGCGGTGGCCAGGGCGCCGGCATTGCAGTGGGTGAGGATTGTGTCGCCGCTTTTCAGGAGCTCCTGGCCGTTGCGGCCGATGGCGTGGTTGATCTCGTAATCCTCACGGTCCATGGCTTCGGCCGCTGCCAGTAATTCCTGGCGCAGGCGCCGGAAATCGTCCTTGTGCGCCTGAAAGACCCTTTCCATGCGCGCCGCCGCCCAGAAGAGGTTGACGGCGGTGGGCCGGGTCGCGGTGATGGCGGCGACAATTTCACCGAATTTCCCTTCCAGAAAGCCCGGCTGCCCCTCCTGCTGGGGGGGCGTCCCTTTGGGGGACTGCTGCAGCCGCGGGTCGCCTTCCAGCTCGCTTACTCCCAGGGCGATGCCATAGGCAGCGGCGATGCCGATGGCCGGGGCGCCGCGGATGACCATCTCCCTGATGCTGCGGGCCACGTCCTTGTGGCTGCGAAGGGTGATGAACTTTTTCTCTCCGGGAAGCAGGCGCTGGTCGAGCATGACCACGGCGTCATCCTTCCATTCGATCACTGGGTACATGGGGCTTCTCCTTGGAAGCGGGACATCCCCATTATATTGGCTTGTCAGGCGGGTGGCAAGCCCTGCCCATCCCGGCGGCGGGGAATCACAGTTGACATTTTCCTCCTGCCTCTTGTTTTTTGCTTGGCTTTATGGTAGTTTATCAGCGTACGTTTTCAGCATGGGATATCGAATACATAATGGAAAACATGGGCTTGGCATACCAATCAGATAAATTCTTCCGTCTAATCGATGATGGATGCGGCAAGCAAGGGAGGAGCGTATGAAAAAGTTACAAACAGGTGCACTGATCTTCATTTTGGCCGTTGCCTTTTCCTGGGCCCAGAGCCTGGAGAATGCCGGCATCGACTACACCACGGCCCTGCAGAAGAAACCGGGTGGGGAAAGAATCGCCGCCTTTGAAAGCTATATAAAGAATTATCCCGATCCGGCCCAGAACGTCTTCACCAAGCTGGCTTACTACTGGCTGACGGTGGACAACTACAAGACCAAGAATTACGACAAGGCCATCCGCCACGGCGAGAAGGCCGTCCAGCTGGGCGGCATGGAGCCCAAGCTGGAAGCCGGCGTCTACCTCATTCTGGGCAGTTCCTACGGCGCCACCAACAACAAGGACAAAGGGGTGACCTGGGCTGAGAAAGCGGCCTCCTTCGCCCAGAAGAACGGCATCGCCGACATTGCCAGGCAGGCCAGTGCCCTGAAGAACGAGTTGAGCGGTGCTCCCAAGCAGCCGGCCCGGCCGTTGACCAGCCTGGAAAAGATCGGCCAGCTCTACCAGGCGCAGAAGTATAACGAGGCCGTCAGCATGTACAACTCCTTCGGTGCCGGAGACAAGAACGACGACAAGATTTTCGAGATATATGCCCGCAGCATGATGAAGGCCGGCAAGATGGATGCCGCCATTAAGGAGTTCAGCGACGCCTATGCCAAGAGCAAGAAGGCGATCAATGCCGAACGCCTGGGCAATATCTACCTGGCCAAGTCGGAGAAGGAAAAGAGATTCCTGGATAATGCCATCAACTATCAGATCGAGGCCGGGCTGCTATATGGCAGGGAGAACAACTCCAAACGCCGCGATGCCCTGCAGACGAACGCCAAGTATTGGCTCTACGAGAAATACAACTACAATGCCAAGATCAAGAAGTACAATGCCACGGTCAAGCCGGTCAAGCCGGTGGTGAGCAACGACAAGGAGATCAAGAAACTGCAGTACGAGTACGACAAGCTGGATCGCGATCTGCAGCGCAAGTACGTCGACATCGAGATGCCGGGCTACGAGCAGGACAGGCTGGACAAGATCCAGGCGCAGATCGAAAAGCTGAAAAAGGGCGCCAGCACTCCTGACGCCAGCGATCCCAACGCCGCCCTGGCCCAAGAGCTGGAGAAGGAGAAGCAGCGCATCGAAGCCGAGTTCAGGTCGCTGACCGACCAAGCCAAGAAGAGGCTCGGACTTTAAAAATACCTGCGATTTATCGTGACGCGCCCGAAGGTCCCCGCTTGGGGATAACGCGTGACGAGCAAAAGCAATTATCAAAGGCGGTTCGAAAGAGCCGCCTTTTTTTTGAGATACTTCTCGTCGCTAAGTGACTTTCGCCTCAAAAATAATGATTAAGGACGTTTCTGGAGAAAGTGTCCTGACTCGAAGAAACTGATCGGTCTCCGGGATTTCTGACTTTCGTGTCGCGCGTCACTCGTTACGGATGATCGTAATATTCAACTCCTCGACCTTGATCTTGCTCAAACTGAGAAATGCCTTGAAATGGAAATAAAACATGACAAAAAGCCCGTAAAAAACCACATTTGGCCCGGGCAGCAGGGCCACGAAGGCCGTGAAAGGCATGAGCAGGAGCTCCAGGATCACATAGGCCAGGCGGCGGGCACGCTTGCGGCGCATCCAGATTCCCATCAGCGAGCGGACCTCGGCTTCGGCCATTTTTCCGGCGCGCACTTCGATGCGGTAGGCGGGCAGATGACCCAGAAGGCGCTGCTTCGAAAGGTAGCGCAGGATTCTCGGCGTGTATTGCCGGAGAATGATGATGCCCTTGTTGACTAGCTTGTGCTCCGAGGAAAGATCGGGATAGTCCAGCAGCTGGATCGGGTGGCTGGGAGCCGATGAGATCTCGATCGTGACTTTGTCCATCAGCCGCATAGTATAGCCGATTGGCCGGAGAAATCAAAGGAACTTGGTGCAAGGCACACGGCAACCGGCAAGAAAAAGCAAAAGTATGAATAAAATTCCAAATCACAAATTCCAAATAACAAATAAATTCCAAGCTCCAAATTCCAATGACCCAAACGAAAGCGCCTTCCTGTTTCTTCTCCTCGTTTTGGTCATTGGTTCATTGGTACTTGGTGCTTATTTGGAATTTGGTGCTTGGGATTTGGTGCTTTCTTATTTCTTCCAGCCGCGGACGATCAGGAACACTCCGAACACGATCAGGAGGGAGGGCCAGAAAAAATCGTGCACGTACCAGCGTATCTGGTGGTAGAAAGGGCTGAAGAACGGCAGATTATGCATCAGGAACAGGCCGCCGATGATGATCAGCAGGATGCCCAGGAAGAGGGGGATGGAATCGTTGGCGGTTGAACGCGGGGCTTCCGCAGGCGCTGACGCCGCACCTGCGGTTGCCGACAGGTTTTCGGCCGCGGCCGCGCCATCCGTGCCTTGGCCGGCGCTTGCCGTCATGGGCTCGTAGGGGATAATGATCAGGGCGATGATGTAGGCCAGCACGGCCGAACCGCCCACGAAGAACAAGGCAACGGCGATCAGGCGGACGATGATCGGGTCGATATCGAAATATTCGGCGATTCCGCCGCAGACGCCGCCAAGCATGCGGCTTTTCCGGCTTCTATACAATCTTTTCATGTGACCTCCTAATGGGACCATGCCCTTCAGATGCTATAAACGCAGAAATCACGTACAAAGTTCAAAAAAGGGAAGAGAGAGTGGGAAGAGAGCCTTTCCCTCGTTCTTCCCTTATTCTGGTTGACAGATGCCCTAATTCATATTACTATTACTAAGGCGAACAAAAGGCGAACAAATGCTGACCAAAAAACAAAAGCTCGTTTTGGACAAGATCAGGGACTTCAGCCGCCGCAACGGTTATTTCCCGACCGTGCGCGAGATAGCCGCCGCCTCCGGCATTTCCTCGCCGGCGACCGTCCAGGCCTACCTCGGCCGCCTGCGCCGGCGCGGGGCGCTGCGCCGGAGCGGTTTGGGCGGCAGGGGGGGATGGGAACTGGCCGACAAAAAGGGCGAGCAGCAGACCGTGCCGCTGGTCGGCATGGTTCCCGCCGGCCCGGCGCTGGAGATGTTCGCCGAGCTGGGCGACGAGGTGGTCATGCCCGAGTGGCTGGCCGAGAAGGGGGGCGACGTCGTCGCCTTCCGCGTCCAGGGGCAGAGCATGAAGGACGCCTATATCCAGGACGGCGACCTGGTCCTGATCCGGCGCGCCGAGAAGGCCGACCCCGGCCAGATGGTGGTCGCCCGTCTCCTTGACGGCTCGATCACCCTCAAGCGCCTGAAGCGTGACCAGGAGGGCTATATCCTGGTCCCGGAAAACCCCGATTATGACCCGATCACCGCCCCCTTCCAACTGGTGGGCAAGGTGGTTGGCGTCATGCGCAAATACCGGTGAAGGCGCCTTCCGTCCTGCACCTGGACATCGACGCCTTTTTCGCGGCGGTGGAAGAGACGCTCGAGCCGGCGCTGCGGGGCAAGCCGCTGATCATCGGCGGCCTGGCCCACGAGCGGGGGGTGGTCTGCACCGCCTCCTACGCGGCGCGGCGCTTCGGCGTGCACTCGGGGATGGCCCTGCGCACCGCGGCCAAAAAATGTCCGCAGGCCGTCTTCCGCCGCGGCCGCTACCACCTCTACAGCCGGATATCACAGCAATTCTTCGCCTGCCTGCGCCGCTTCTCGCCTCGGGTCGAGGAGGTATCGATCGACGAGGCCTACGTCGACCTGGGCGGCAGCCGCTATTTGTGCCGCTCCGTTTACGAGCTGGCGGCGCGCATCAAGGCGGCGGCCGAGCGCGAGACCGGCCTGAAGATATCGGCGGGGCTGGGCTGCACGCGCCTGGGCGCCAAGCTGGCCTGCGAAGCGGCCAAGCCGGGCGGCCTCTTCTGGCTGCACGACGAGGCGGAGTTCATCTCGCACCTGACGCTGGACAAGATCCCCGGCGTCGGGCCGCAAACCTACTTCGTTCTCCAGGGGCTGGGCGTGCGCCGCGGCCGCGAGTTGCAGACAAAATATCCGGCGCTGTGGCGCAAGGTCTTCGCGGGGCAGTACGCCGGCGGCATGGAGCGCAGGCGGCCCGAGCCGGCGAGCAGGAGCTTCAGCCGCGAGACCACGTTCCCCGAGGACATCCGCGAGCAGGGGATGCTGTGCTCGCACCTGGCCTACCTGCTCGACCGGCTCGCCGTGCAGCTGCTGCGCGAGGGATTGTACGCCGGCCGCGTCGAGGTCAAGGTGCGCTTCAGCGATTTTTCCACCTTCACGCAGCGGGCCGGCCTGCCCTTTCCCACCTACTCCTATTTTCACCTCTGGCAGGGGGCATTGCCGCTGCTGCGCTCGCTGCTGGCCAAGCGCGACCTGCCGCTGCGCCTGATCGGCGCCAAGGTGGAGGAACTGCAGGCCGGCCGCGACATCCTGCCCTTCTTCTCCCTGCGCGACGAGAAGATGACCGCCGCCATCGCCGGCGTCAAGGAGCGCTTCGGCTTCTCCTCGCTGCGCAGCGCCCGCTCCATGCTCCTAGAAGAACTCTATCCAGTCGAGCGCGAGGGAATGGTTCTTAAAACGGCATCGCTGACGAAATAGGGGCAGAACAGAGGGAAGCGGGCGGGTTTAAGGCAAACGGGCGGGTTGATATAGCGGGCCGGTTTTAAACCGGCCCCTACGTTAAGAATAGATAATGTGGGGGCAGTACCCCGGGGTTGGGCCCGTCCCTACGTGAAGATAGATGCGGAACATGCATGATTATGGATCGTGGATCCAGCTTTCCGCGGGGCCAGGAACCGCCACCGGCGGAGCTGCAGGCGGGTGTTTTTTCCCTGCGAGTCCAAGAAAGGCGGTTTCGCCGACATCATGAATTGGAATGCAGGGGAGGGTTTCAAACCCTCCCGTTTGAAATAACAAAATATCTGCGGGCGGGTTGCAAACCCGCCCCTACGTTAAAACATGCCTACTAATCTTCTTACGCGCAAACGCACCAGGAAACCGGGCATCGACTATACCCGGCCGGGATTCTATTTCGTGACAATTTGCACTAAGGAAAAAGAAGAAATATTGGGAAAGGTCGTTGGGGATAACATGGAGACGAATGACTACGGCCATATTGTCCGGGAATGCTGGATGGATTTGCCCAATCATTATCGTTGCTGCCGGCTGCACGAATTCGTAATCATGCCGAACCACGTGCACGGGATCATTGAAATTGCCGTTGGTCTTAACGTAGGGGCGGGTCTTAGACCCGCCCGTACATTAAAACCAGAAGAACTCAGACCCGCCCGTTCTTCTTCCAATCCCGAATCATTAATCGGAGGAACGGATTCAAAACCCGCACGCTCTTCCTCCCATCCCATCTCGTTGTCCGAAATCATCCGCGCCTTCAAAGCCTTCTCCTCCCGCGCCATAAACCAGAAATATCCCGACGGTCTTTTTCAATGGCAACGCTCCTTCCACGATCGCGTGATTCGCGACAAGGGCGAATTGACCGCTATTGCTCACTATATCATCGACAATCCCCGCCACTGGTCGGCTGACGAGGAAAATCTTAACGTAGGGGCGGGTCTCAGACCCGCCCGCTCTTAGAGAACCCGATAAGGATTATTCCGATAGAGTTTCTGCCATGAATTACGTTCCTCTACGTGTTTATTCCGTTTTTTCCCAGGGCGAGGGCGCCGTCGACCCGGCGGCGCTGGCCGGGATCATGCAGAAAGCCAAGGTGCCCTGCCTGCCCGTGTGCGACCCCATGTCATTGATCGGCTGGGAAAGGTTCAAGAAGGAGGCCGACCAGCGCGGCCTGAAGCCGCTGCTGGGAACCGAGATCAGGCTGCCGGAGAAGGGGAGCCTGCTTCTTTTTCCCGCCTCGCCCGCCGGCTACCTCTCCCTGGTCTCCTGCCTGAACCGGCGCGCCTTGCCCGCCGCCTTGCGCGGCGTGCTGGCGGTCTTCCTGCCGGCGCGGCCCGACGGCGATCTCGTGCGCCGGCTGCAGGCCAAGGTCGGCCGGGAGAATTTCTACCTGGGGCTGGAATGGCAGAGCGGCCAGTGGCTGCGCGAGCTGGGCGCCGCCACCGGCGTCCCCCTGGCCTGGGCGCAGGCATTGCGCTGGACCGGCGACGCGCGCAAATATGCCGTGGCCCGGGCCGTCTTCCAGCACCGGCCGCTGCCGGAAGCCCTCAAGCAGGATGCGGCCATGAACGGGCTGCTGCCCGGCGCGGCCATTGTGCGCCGCTGGGGGGAGTGCGGCCGCCTGGCGCTGGCCAACACCCTGCGCCTGGCCGAGCGCACCGCTTTCTCCTTCGTGGCGCTGGGGGAGCTATTTCCCGAGGGCGACGACACGCTGGCGGCGCTGGTGCGGCGGAAATTGGATGAACGCCGCGCCGGGACCGCGCAGCGCGAGCGGGCGCTGCAGGAGCTGCATGTGGTCCGAAAGACCGGCGCCGCCGCCTATTTCCTCATCGCCGGGGAGATCGCCGCCTTCTGCCGACAACGGCGCATTTTCTTCGGCCTGCGCGGCTCGGGCGGCGCTTCATTCATCCTGTTCCTGCTGGGCATGACGCCGGTCGACCCGCTGGCGCACGGCCTGCTGTTCGAGCGCTTCGTCAACAGCCTG
>JAQUQF010000300.1 GCA_028749105.1 Acidobacteriota bacterium
TAGCGGTGCATCGGCTGGGTCACGGTAACAATCATCAGCGTCTTAGTCAGCTTGACGATTGTGCCGTCGGACTTGATCGCGCCCGTGGTGGCCGTCGAAACAGCCAGCTTGCTTGTGTCGTTCTCATCGCCCTGCGCGATCTGGAGAGTCACATTGCCGTTGTTGGTCACGGCGCCCAGATCGACGATAAACGTGGCCTCGTCGTAGCCCTTCATGTCCACGATGGTGCATTTGGTCGTCCCCTGGCCCGCAGCAACAGCGTCTGAAATTCTAAGGATTTCAACATCGGTCAGCAAATTACTCATTTCGATCTCCTTTCCCGCGTCCGCGGTTTTGGCGGTCGCGTCTGCCTTGCTTGATTTTCAAAGGCCCCGACGGTCGCCGTTTCGCGCCTGGCAACCGCCGGGAGATTTTTGCGCCTCATTCTGTCACGCCCTTAATTCGCCTGCTTGAAGTGCTTGATCGGGTGGGTCCCCGCGTCAAGCAGCATGCAGTCGTGGCGGGTAAAGAGCAGGAAAGCAACTTGCAAAAATTCGGCATACCGCTCCGACAGTCTCAACAGCTGCATGGCCTGGACGTCGCGGATATGGAATTTCGAGAAGTCGCCGAAGTAGGCGGTAATTCCACCAGCCGCCGGATTCGGGATCTCCATGCACACGGCGTAGGGGTAGCCCAGGATGCGGTCGGGCTCCCTTACGGCCACGCCGGCAACCCACAGAGGCCGACCTTCGCCGTCTTTGAGCTTCTTCAGTTCCCGCAGCAGGCCGTCACCCAGCAGGAATTCAGACTGACGCCGGTAAGCGGGATCGATGCTGTGCTCCAGGTCCACCAGCTCATCGTATTTTATCTTTGTCTGGCTGCCACCCTGCTTGCCGAGCACGGTTACGCTTGCCAGACCTTCCGGCTCGTTATTGCCGGTTGCATTAATTGAATCGTCGGCGAACTTGCGCCCGATGCGCTCGCCCAGCCGGTCAGTAAGCCAGCCCTCAACATTGGCGATCGCGGTGTCCTGCAAAAAGACCAGGGACGCCCGGACCATCCTCGAAGAGTAGATATACGCCCGGAGCACTTTCGCTCCGAACTCAATATCTTTTTCGCTGACCGCCTTGTTCTCGCCGATGCGCTCGCCCTTGTTGCTGGTGTCATCAGATGTCGGCATGGGGATGTCGTTTCCGGTAGAGGTCCGCAGGATGGTCGCCCGGGTCTGCCGGATGCCGGCAAAAGCCTTGAGCGCCGATTCAACGCGGGTCACAAATTCGGGGGGGCAGGTATAGCCGCCGGCGGTGTCAATGCCCGCAGCCTGTGCCCTCTGCTCGGGGGTCAGGTCTGTCCGGGATTCGGTCATCACCTGACGCTGCTCCATAGTCAGCCCGGCCATGCCGCGCTGGAGCCAGCTTCTAAATGCCGACGCCTGCTGCTGTGCCCTGATTTCTTCCGGGGTGAGCAGTTTCCCGCTCGCCCGGTTGTCGGCAGGCAGGCCAGTCTCGGGGTCGGTTGCGCCATCCAGAGCATTTGCGCCGGCCAGGGCGCCCTGGCTCTCGCGGAGCTCGCGGTCCAGCTCTTCCTGCCGCTCGATGCGGTCGATCTCGCCCTTCATCCGGTCAATATCCCCGTGCAGCTTGTCAAACTGCTGTGTCTCTTCTGCTGTAAGGTCCCGCTTTTCTTCTGCCGCCTTATCCAAGATGGCCCTTGCTTGCTCGGCCAGATTGGCTCTCTTTTCACGCATTTTCTTGCTGTCCATCTTAATTCTCCTTTCGGCTGCGCAATAAAAATGCGCAGCTTGCCTAAGTTTTGGTCAACTCAGCTTAGCAATGCCACGCCCGTAGGGCCGCGCTTCTTGCTGTTGCGCCCGGCTGCCACACCCGAAGGGCTGCGCTTCACCGGAGCGCCACAAGATATTCAATTAAGCAAAGCATAGCACTGGTATTGCGGGAAGTCAATACTAATTTATAGCATTGATTCTGCAAGTTTCTGTTTACGCTCACGCAGCAGGCGGGAAGTTGGCCGCTGCTCGCTCCTCCACTGCTCGACCGCTTCCTGTGCGGAGCGGACCTGCGCCGTGGTTTGGATATACGCGGGGTCAGTTACCGGGCCGATCTCGTAGAGGATAAGGCTCTTGATGTCCCGGTAATGAACGCCACCGTCCTCCCAGCGTTTTTGATCTTCGACATCAAAAGAAAAAGATGATCCCTTGACGTTGCTTCGCTCAAGGTTGATCTCCAGATCTTTGCCGTAGCTCGTGGGAGGGATCGGGCTTTCGTACTCCAGGCCCTTATCGCTGTCTTTTAGCACCAGGGGCGGGTTGCTCTCCAGGGTTGAGAGGACCTGGCCGGGGTTATGGTTGAAATAGCTCTTGACCGTGCGGGCCTTTTTCACCGCGCCTTTCCTGATCCGCTCCTTGTAGCCGGGCCAGATCTCGGTCCATTTGTCATAGACTATCCCCAGGCCGGAGACTTTCTTTTCGCCGTCCTCGCCCGCGGATCTGATCTCTGCCATAAATGCACGCTTTTCCATCTTCTCACCTCCAGTTATTCTGGCACGATGTCACATTCGCAGCCGCCGTGAAGGGGTGGCCCTCCGACGTTTACCTCTGCCGTAAGGTCGCCCACGGATTCGCCGGGCATTAAAAAGTAATCTTTGATGCCGATCCGCCGCCCGTCCATTTCTTTGCAGATCGGGCAGGCGTTGGGGCCGGCTCGCCAGACAAGGTATGTCATGCCGGCCATCGTCCACATCCACCGCGCTGCGCCCGCGGCAACCCTTACGATTTCATCTGCCGCCACTTTACCGGGGCGCTTTTCGTTCCACTCATCGGTGCGGGTTGTGATAGCATCCTGCAATTCCTCTTCCGGCATTTCGGCTATCAGCGCAAGCAGCTGCCCGCGAGATGATCCGGCCTCCCTGCGTGCCAGGTTCTCGGTGTAGTCAGCGGCGAACTTGTCAACGTCCTCCGGCTCCGCGGCCACCTCTTCGGCTGCGTTGGCGGCGATGACAGAGGCCAGGGCGGAGACGAGCGGCAGCATGGTGCGGTAGATATACTGTTGTTGCCCGGGG
>JAQUQF010000301.1 GCA_028749105.1 Acidobacteriota bacterium
TGGAGATCGTCTGTCTGCGAATGGAAGCCGGCCCCCTCTTCACCCGGGCCTGGCTGGTCTGCCGCGGCAGCTACCTGGCCCGCGAGCCATCCGCATGGCCGGTGAAAACAGAACCAGGCGCTGGCAACAAAGGCCTGCTCGTCGACCCCGATTCGCCCCTGCTGTTGCGCCGGGTCGATCCGCTCCTTGCTCCCCGTGCCGAAAAAAGAGAGCTGCCCAAGAATGGCGGCCCCTGGTAATGCCCATGCGCGTTGTAGCCCAAAGAGTGTCCGAGGCGAGAGTCGATATCGCCGGGCGTGAGGTTGCCAGCATCGGGACAGGACTCCTGCTGCTGGTCGGCATCGAGAAGGGGGATGGGGAGAAGGAAATCGCGTTCATGGCCGACAAGATCCTGCACCTGCGCGTTTTCGCCGACGACCAGGGCAAAATGAACCTGGACGTGCAGGAGGTCAGGGGCGAAGTCCTTTCCGTTTCGCAGTTCACCCTGGCTGCGCGCAATAAAAAGGGGCGCCGCCCCGATTTCACCAATGCCGAGGAGCCCGGCAGGGCCGCGGCCATCTATGACCGCTTCAATTCACTGCTGGCCGCCGCCGTGCCCGTTGCTACTGGGGTATTCGGGGCCATGATGGACGTCTCTTCGGTGAACAGCGGCCCGGTGACCATCATCCTGGAAAAAAACTCAAGCGAGATGGAGCTCCAATAATTAATAAGGCAAAAGGCAAAAGGTAAAAGGAAAAAGTAAGAAACAAGCGCTTTTTTTTGCCCTTAACTGGATTCATTACGCTTCCGAACACCCGAAAAGGCCTTTTCTTACTTTTACCTTTTGCCTTTTTACTTTTTCTTTTTTAGCTTTTTCTCCTGCAAAGGCAGGCCCCCCCCATGTAGCGGGGGGGGTGTTTTTTTTAGGTGGGGGATATGGTTATATTAAGGGGGGAGAGATGGAAAGGCTAATTGGTATTGGCATTTTTATCTGTTTTTTTTTCAACTTTCTTTGGCGGGGTGCTCTTCTTCGCGCCGGCGCCGTCCTTCTTGTAGTCGTTGATGTACCAGCCCGAACCCTTGAACTGGAATGAGCTGAGCGATACGAGCTTCTTGACCCGGCCCCGGCAATAAATGCACTTGTTCAGGGGTTCGGCCGATATGGATTGCAAGGCTTCGAAAGTTTTGCCGCATTTCGAACACTTGTATTCATAAATCGGCATGGCCGCTTCCTCCGAATTATCTTTTATATCATAAATATCGCCGCCAGTCAAATAAAAATCGCTGAAACTCTCCGCTGCCGCCGCTGCGTCTTATAAGACATGCAGGAATTGTAATTGATAGCGATTTGTGCTATAAAAATACATTCTACTCCGTACGTGCGAGGTCTTTATGCTGAAAAAAATGCCATGGCTGGTCCTGCTGGTGCTTGGCGCCCAGTTCCTTTGCGCCGATGTCATTGAGAAGATCCAGATCGAAGGCAACCGCAAGGTCTCGCAGGAGACCATCCAGTTTTACATGAAGTCCCGCGAAGGCGGCATTTTTGACCCCCAGAGACTGAAAGAAGACTTCAAGACGTTGTGGGAGACCGGTTTCTTCCAGGACATCCGCATCGAGGAGGAGAACGGCGCCAGCGGCAAGATCGTGCGCCTGGTGCTGGTCGAGAACCCCCTGATCTCCTCCGTGACCTACAAGCTGAGCAAGAAGGTCAAGCAGAGCGACATCACCGAGAAGCTCCAGAGCAGCAACATCATGCTGCAGTCCCTTTCCTACTACAGCCCGTCCAAGGTGCGCCGGGTGAAGAAGATCATCACCGACATGCTCCTGGAAAAGGGCTACAACCAGGCCGAGGTCGTCATTGACGAAAAGGAGGAGAACGGGCAGGTGGCCCTGACCGTTCGAGCCAATGCCGGCTACAAGACCCGCATCGCCGAGGTGCTCTTCCCCGGCCTCACCCCCGGCTCGGTCTCGGCCGACTTCCTGCGCCGCGGCATGAAGAGCAACCAGGTGCACGCCATCCTTTCCGCCATCGGCAGCAAGGACGTCTACAACCGCGAGAAGATCAACGAGGACCTCGAGGAGGTCCGCCTGCGCCTGCAGCAGAAAGGCTACCTGGAGGCCAAAGTCGGCACTCCCGAATTCAGCATGGTCGAGAAAAAGACGGTCATCGGCCGCCGGCAGCAGATGATGCAGCTCAGCATCCCGGTGGATCTCGGCCCGCGCTACCGCCTGGGCGGCATCGCCATCGAAGGCAACAAGGTCATCCGCACCGAGTTCCTGCGCTCCCTGGTCACCCTGAAGCCGGGCAGGGTGTACAACATCAAGAAGCGCAACAAGATCGTCGAGAACATGCAGAAATTCTACGGCGGCCTCGGCTATTTCTACGCCCAGGTCGTGCCCAGCGAGAACCTGGACCCGGTCAAGCAGGTCGCCGACCTGACCATCCGTGTCCAGGAGAACGAGGTCGCGTATCTGAACAAGCTCGAGTTCACCGGCAACACCTTCACCAAGGACCACGTCATCCGCCGCGAGTGGTTCCTGCGCGAGGGGCGGCGCCTGAACATCAACGCCCTCGAGGACTCCATCAAGCGCATGAAGCAGCTGGGGCTGGTGACCGTGGAGAAGATGCCCGAGATCAAGCCCGATCCCCAGGATCCCCAGAAGATCAACATCACCGCCGAGGTCAAGGAGCTGAACCGGCAGATGATCAACTTCAACGTCGGCTACAGCGGCTACGAAGGCTGGTTCATCGCCGCCGGCTACTCGACCCAGAACTTTCTGGGCATGGGCGAGTCGTTCACCCTGAACCTGCAGCAGGGCACCCGCGCCAAGAACTACCAGTTCGCCTTCACCGAGCCCTACCTGTTCAACCTGCCGGCCAACTTCGGCATCGACATCTTCAAGACGTCTTACAAGTATCCCTACATGTACACGCGCGAGGGCGAGGGCTTCAACGTCTCCTCGTCGGCCCGCTTCTGGACCTACTGGGGCGCGTCGCTGGTCTACAGCATGGAGAACGTCGCCATCAGCGACGTGGACCAGGATTACCAGGCCATCAATTCCTATTATT
>JAQUQF010000302.1 GCA_028749105.1 Acidobacteriota bacterium
GCGGCATCAAGGTCGTCAACGATCCCGACGGCCTGGGCGGCAAGGCCGGCATCCTCCCCGAGGGCAAAGGCCGCGAGTACCACGCTCGTCCCTTCAACCTCGGCGTCTACAACCGCGCCCAAAGGAAATTCCTCGCCAACCGCACGATCCCGCAAGCCGAGATCCCGCAGGACGGCAAATTCCACCTGTATCATCTCGGCAAATTCGCGATCGAGCCGACGACGATCCTCTGGGTGCATTGGAGCTGGCTGCTGAGCATCGGCATCGACTCCGCCTACCTCCCTGAAGCCGACAACCAATGGAACGTTTACGCCTCCATCAAGCTCGTCGGCAGTCCGTACCAGAAAGACTCCCAAGCCGACCCCCAGGTCCTCGTGGACCGCGTGCTGCTGGTGCGATGAGGTGGACCGTGAAAGAAAGAGGAAAGGAATGATGAAGGAAGAAGGGTTGGGAATCGGCCTCCGGGCCGACCCCTCCGTGCCGATAATGGTTGAGACACTGCCTGCTTGGTAATTACAGTAGAGGGCAAGCCGCAAGGCCTCCTGCTGCAACGGCTCGCGACTTCCATCGCCAGTAGAGCTTAAAGCCTCGCCGGTGCCATTGAATGACCGTTTCCGGCTGGACAATGGCCAGCGCTGATCGCCAGTTGGGCCAGAACCGAGAGAGCCACACCCACAAGACCCGATCACAGCCTCTCAGCTTGGGGCGTTTCACGGTGCGCTTGTGGACGGCCACCTGCTGTCGCAGTGCGAGGTTTTCGGCGGCCCTGGCGAGCGGCGGCAGCAGGATCGCCGGATCAGAAGCTAGGTCGCCATGATGGTGCTCATGGTGTACTCTCCTGAGGCTCGGGAGCGGCGCCGATTTTACGTGGCAGAGCCTCAGGACGGCAAACATCGGGGTGCATTCCCGTTTCTGTGGGCCTTAAGTCGCCTGGACAAGCCGTCCTGATCCTGCCGCGCGGCGGTGCGGGCGAGGACGCTGCCAGTTGCGGTTCCAGCGGTCGTCTTGGCTCAATTGTGCGGCGCGCAGTTGAAGCATCGCTTCGGCGCCGCCTTCGAGCCAGAACTTCTCCGTCCCTTTGACGCGACGGTTAATCTGCTTGATCGTGGACTCGACCGGAGCGCTACTGACCGGCAGGCCCAGGCGACGGTACTCCGGATACTTCATCCGTTCGCGGTTGTTCGTTACGTAGGTGAGCGTCTCGTCGATGGTTTGCTTTCCGGCCGCGGCAGCCGCGCCTTTCTTCGCCAACTCCGCCTTCGCGGCGCGTAGGCCAGCCAACAGCGTGCCAACCTTTCCCGACCACGCCCAACGGAGCCACTGCTCATAGGTCTTCCAACCCTGCGCTGCATCCGCGCCGCGATAGGCGTGTGCCGCATCGTAGAGGTAGGCCAGGAGATGCAGGAAGTCGAGAATCGCCACGAATCCCGCGGGCAGCAGGTGCATTTCGTGGATGGACCAGTTGTACGCCTGGCCGTCGCAGATGCAGCCTTTGCGCGCCGCCCGGTCCAGCCCGCGGCGATGCACTTCGGCCGCCACCTGCCAGCCGAACACGTCGCTGTTCTCCATGGTGGCCACCACCGTCCGCACCTGCATCCGCTTGGCTTTGGACGTCCTACAGCGCTTGGGGCGTTTGCCGCGTCGCTTCTTTCTGCCCTTTTTCCGCTCCTCTTCAGCTCGTTCCAAAGCAGGACGACTGCGGCGTTTGACGTCCGATGCCAAACGGGCCGCTTCCGTAGGCTCCAAGAACTTGGCCGGCGGTTCGGGTTGCGGGTCCGCGTCCTGCGCCTTGGTCGAAAGCGTCAGGCAGCACGCCACCTTCGATTCCCGCCAACTCGCCTCCTTCACGCCCCGCCCGCTGTCTTCAGCGCGCGTCTGCAAGCGGCCCCCATCGAGCATCACCGCCGCTACTCCGCGCGGTGGCTCCTTGTAGGTTCGCTCCAGCTTCCGCTCCCGAAACTTCTCTATGTCGGCGTCGCGAACCTCGGCCCACTCGTCGCCGATTCGCTGGCTCAGCCGTTGCAAATGCGTCGCGCTGATTTTCACCTCGGCCAATTCCCAAAGGTCATCGCTCGCCTCGGCGAAGGACGGGGCCTTGCTCGACTGGCGAACTCCCATGGCGAGCACCCTGGGACTAAAATCTTCCGTTCCCAGACGCAATCGCACGTCCAGTGGGAAAAAAAACGATCCGGCACTTTGCGCAACGCCAGCGTTGACGACGCATGTGAACCTCCCCCGCGCGCGTCGCGACCGTGCGATCGACCAACTTCTCGCCCTTGCGCACCGCGGGTTCTCCCGGTTGACCGCATTTGGGACAGCACGTTGTTGAGGCTTCCGCCGGCTCGACGGCCGGGTCCTGGCCCACATTTTCCTCCAACAGGAACGCGGCCAGTTCCTTGCCGATCAGGACCGCCATATCCTCCCGCTCGGTAAACGTCACCAATTCCTCCTCGCTCTTGCCCCCCAGCATCCGCTCAAACGCCGCCTCTGTCCGCTGCTTCCACCGTTCCCGAAGTCCCGCTATCTTGCCATCCATGGCTAACCTCCGCCTTATGCCCGTTGCCTGATCAAAACCGTCGCCAGTCTAGCGGAAAACCGCCCGCGCAGAAACGGGAATGCACCCCCTTTTTCCGCACGGGTTGAAGAAGGGAATGAAACAGGCGAAAATATCGAGAGGTACGGCAAACGAGCAAAAGGAAAAGAAGGCATGTCTCTCACCCGTGACCAAGCCCAGCAACAACTCTATGCCTGGACGACCAACCCTTCGCTGCTGGGCCATGCCCGCGCCGTGGAGATCGTGATGCGGGCGGCGGCAGCCAAGTATGGCGGTGATCCCGAAGCCTGGGGCGTCGCCGGCCTGCTGCACGACGCCGACTACGACCAGTGGCCCGAGGAGCATCCCAAGCGAATTGTCGATTGGCTGCGGGAGCAAGGGGAGGAGGAGATCGCCTACGCGGTTTCCTTCCACCAGACCAAGTGGGGATTGCCGCTCGAGACGCAGATGGACAAGGCGCTTCTGGCCTGCGACGAGCT
>JAQUQF010000303.1 GCA_028749105.1 Acidobacteriota bacterium
CCCCCATCGACTTCCGGTTGAAGGCGGGCCGCACGCGGAATTCCAGGAATCCCTGGCTGTGCCGCCGGTCCTCGATTGCGACCGGGTCCTCCGCGTGATCGCGAAATACCACCCGCTTGTGGAACTTTCCCCGCCAATAGATGTCCACCGTTTGTTTTTTGCTTGGCAGGCGGGAAAGCGGGGCACCGCACGCCAGGCGGAAATTTTCGTTGCGGCCATTTTTATCCAGCGTAATGTAGATGCCGGCCTTTTCGCCGCTCCACTGGAATTGCCGCCCCTTCTCGCCCTCGGGATAGTAAAGGCCATAGTCGTAGGGAGCGAGGCTGGCCTGCGCCCAGCTTTTCGGGTGCAGCCTGGAGAACCCGAAGATGTTGAAAAAGACAAAGGCCAGGATGGCGGCCAGGCTCAGCGCCCGCACCGCCCTGCCCGGCGCCGGTGAAGCGTCGCCTGTTTTCTCCCCCAGGCCGGCCACCAGCCAGAAGGCCATCGCGATCTCGGCGAACCACAGGTAATCGTTGAAGAGAAAGAAAAGAAAAAAGGCCGCCAGCAGGCATTTTTCGGGCCAGCGCCTGGAGGCAAACAGCGCCAGGCCGAAAAACAGGAATGCCGCCAGCCCGAACAGCCCCAGAGAGGAAGTGAAGAAAAAATATTGGTTGGCGGTCAGGTGGTGGAAATAGCCGCCGCGGTGCGCCGCCATCACCCAGAAGACAAAATTGCCCGTTCCCGCGCCCGTCAGCGGAAATTCGCGCAGGCACTCCCAGGCGTAGCGCCACAGCACGTCCCGGTGCGCCGTCAGGCTGCCGGAAAATGGTTGCCCCTCCCTGTCGGTCTGAATGGCTTCTCCCGCTTCATGGATGTTGGTCTCCAGCCGCGCCAGCAGGCTGGAGCCCCCGCGCTTGGGGAAAGCGACTAGGGTCAGCAGGAGGGCGGCCGCGAAAGCGGCAACCAGGAGTGCCGGGACCGCCTTTTTTCTCGCCGTCGCAAAGAAGAGGACCAGGGCGAGCGCCACGGCAAGAAGGCCGACGCGAGTCGTGGAGTTCAGGATGCCGGCCAGGGCGATGAAGGCAAAGGCCGCCCCCAGCTTCAGCGCGCCAAAGCGGTGGCCGAGGTGCCAAGCCAGCAGGATGGCCAGGGCGGAAAGAAAGCCGAACGCCGTGGCATCGGAGGCCAGCCCCGAGATGACGGGGCTGGGAGAGCGCCATTGCTGCAGGCGCTGGACAAGCGAAAACAGGATTGAGAGCGACTGGCCGCCGAGAAAGGCGATGACCACCCGTTGCAGGTTTGCCGAGCGCCGCAGCAAGAGGAAATAGAGCGGCGACAGGGCGAAAAGGGCGAGCTCCACGACCGGGAAGATGATCGCGAAGGAGAGGCGCTGGCCGGTTGGCGCGACAGGCGTGTCCTTGAAAAACGCCAGCGGCGAGAGGGTGAGGTTCGACCAGCGCAGCATGACGAAAAAGAACGAGATCCCCAGCAGCATGAGGAAAAGGGGATAAAACCGCGGCAGCCGGGGGAGCGGCGGCGAAGGCCGGCCCCTGCGGGCCAGCCATTCTCCGGGCATGATCCCGGCCAGGAAGAACAGCGGCAGGAGAAGGTAGTTCGGGGGGAAGCCCCTGCTCTCGATCGCAGCGCAGGCGGGCAAAACGGGGATGAGGAAGGAAAAGATCTCCAGATAACCGGAGGTGAACATGCTGCGGGCCAGGAAACCCAGCAAGAGGCAGGCCAGGGGCAGCCACTGGATGTGAAAATGGCAGATCAGGACAAAAGACAATAGCAGGAAGGAACAGACGGCAAAGATAGAATATATCCTGCTTTTCATCAAAGCAAAAAAAATGCCGCCCCGGCCTGGTTCATTCCTCGTGATAGGTGGGGATGTGGGCGGCAAACAGGGCGCGGATTTTTTTTGCGTCGCGTCCGGCGGCACGGCAATCGGCGGCCATTTTTTCAAGGAAGCCGGCGGGGATTGGCTCCTTGAAGCGGGCGACATAGATCTTGTCGTGGCTGGTGGAGTCGACCCCCTCCTCGGCTGTCAGCAGCTCCTCGAAGAGCTTTTCGCCGGGACGCATGCCGGTGGCGACGATCTCGATGTCCTTGCCCGGTTCGAGGCCGTTGAGGCGGATCAGGTTCTCGGCCAGGTCACGGATGCGCACCGGCTCGCCCATGTCGAGGACGAACACCTCGCCGCCGCGCCCCTGGTGGGCCGCCTGGAAAACGAGCAGCACCGCCTCGGGGATCGACATGAAGTAGCGGCGCATGTCGGGGTGGGTCAGGGTGAGCGGGCCGCCGCGGCGGATCTGCTCCTGGAACAGGGGCACCACGCTGCCGCGCGAGCCGAGGACGTTGCCGAAGCGCACCGACAGGAAGTGGGTGCCGTTGCCGTTCAGCGCCTGGCAGGCCATCTCGGCCAGCCGCTTGCTCGCCCCCATCACCGAGCAGGGCTTGACCGCCTTGTCGGTGGAGATGTTGACAAACTTCTCGACATGGTGTTCAACGGCCAATTGCGCCAGGTCGAGGGTGCCGAGGACGTTGGTGCGCAGCGCCTCCTCGGGAAAATCCTCCATCAGCGGCACGTGCTTGTAGGCGGCGGCGTGGAAGACCACCTCGGGGCGCACCTCGGCGAAGACCCGCCGAAGGGCCGCCCCGTCGCGGACGTCCACCATGTACGGCCGGAGCAGGATAGGGCCGTGCCGCGGGGCCATCTCGCCGTGGATGTTGAACAGGTTGAGTTCGCTGGCGTCCAAGAGCGCCAGGGCGGCGGGCTCCAACTGGGCCACTTGGCGCGACAGTTCGCTCCCGATGCTCCCTCCGGCGCCCGTGATGAGCACCCGGCGGCCCCGCACCCACTCCCGCATCCGGTCCCGGTCCAATTTGCGCGGGGGGCGGCGCAGGAGGTCGGTGATGTCGGGGTCGTGGAAGCGTCCCAGATCCGCGCCCAGCAGGGCGTGCTCGAGCCGGGGCAGGATGCGGATGTGGACGCCGCGCGGGCTCGCGGCCTGGTAGGCCTTCCGCACCCGCTCGCCGGCAAGGGCCGG
>JAQUQF010000304.1 GCA_028749105.1 Acidobacteriota bacterium
TCTCATGAAGGCCCTGACCAGCGGGTTCTTGGGCTGTCCCTTGCAGACGAAGTAGAGGTCGCGGGCCGGCGGACTGGGATAGTTGCTGTCGGCGATGGCCTTGGTGATCGTGTCGCGGTCTTTGTAAAAGCTTTCGTCCGCGTCGATCCTGCCGTTCCCGTTCAGGTCGATGGGCAGGATGGCCGTGCCCGACATGGGCTTGAGCGAGGTGGCGTCATAAGCGTAATTGATGTTGTTGAAACCGATGCCCAGCGCGTCCTTGCGCACCGCCTCGTTCAGGCCGGGGTCACCGAAGACGCCGATGCCCAGCAGGTCCTCCTGTTTTTTCCCCATGAAGGCGGCCCAGGTCTCGGCGGCGCCGCAGGAGTCGGAGCGGGTATAGACATGGACCTGGACGCTGCCCTTGCTGCCCATGAGCTCATTCCAGGTCGGGGCCTCCTCGTTGAGCCAGATGCGGGCGAAATCGGCTCTCTTGATCCCTTTCTTCATGATCTCCCTGAACAGGGGATTGCCCTGGTTGATGACCGGAACCACGGCGTCCTTGGTGACCGGGATGAACCAGGCCCCCTTCTGGACCTCGGCTGGGTGGATCTCCCGCGAAACCATGCCGATGTCGACCATTTCGGCCAGTGCATCGGCGATGCCTTTGCCGGCGCCGCCGGCGGAGATGTCGATGCGCACTCCGGGATGAAGCTTGCGGAATTCCTCGGACCATTTCACGACCATGGGGTAAAGGGCCCAGGCGCCGGAAATGGTGATTGTCCCCTGCAGCTTAGGCGAAGTCTTTGCCTGGGCCGGCAACGTCCCGACAAGGAAAAGGCTGAGCAAGGCAAGGATGGTAAGGACCGTGGATGTTTTTTTCATGGGAATTGCCTCCAATATAATGAGAATCGTGATAAATGAAGCGGACTATGGTTTAAAGTTAAATGGGCTACAATCATAGTACAATTATATTACAGTTTTCCCGCTTGTCAATAGCCCGAAGTAAAATTTTTGAAAAAGGCCGGAGCGGGAATGGCATTTGTATTTCGTCGGGTTTTGATCTACAATGGCGGCGAGGTGATTCATGGAACGGACCCTGGCCATTATCAAGCCCGACGCGGTCCAGCGCCAGCTGGTCGGGTTGATCATTTCCGAGATCGAGATGAACAAATTCGCCATCACCGCCATCCGCACCATGCGCCTGACCGCCGACCAGGCCGCGCTTTTGTATGAGGAACACCGGGCGAAACCCTTTTTCGACAGCCTGGTGGCCTACACGGCCTCGGGGCAGCTTTTCGCCCTGGTCCTGGAAAAGGAGGACGCCATCGAAGCATGGCGGCAGTTGATGGGGCCGACCGATCCCGCCAAGGCGGGCCCGCTCAGCTTGCGCCGGCGCTTCGCCATCGACATCCAGCGCAACAGCGTCCACGGGGCCGACTCTTTGGCGACGGCGGAAAAGGAGATCGACTTTTTCTTTGGAGAAGGGGTATGAAAAGCTTCCAGATCCGCAGCAAGATGGTCAACAGCGTGGCGGTCCTTTACCTCAAGGGCCATCTGGATGCCCACCAGGTGGCCCGTTTTGAAAAAGAGCTCGTGCGCATGATCAAGGAGGGCAACTTCAATATCCTGATCAATGGCCAGGACCTGAGCTACATCACGTCGGCCGGCATGGGCATCATCATGGGCTACATCGACGAGGTCCGCGAAAAAGGCGGGGACATCAAGTTGTGCGCGCTGAACGAACGCGTGCACGAGACCTTCGACCTGGTGGGTTTCACCGAGATCTACGATTTTGTGCCGAACGAGCAGTCCGCCCTTGAAAAATTCAAACCGCTTCCCGTCAAAGCCTGATTTCTCGATCACCATCCTCTCGCAGACCCAGCTGTTGAAGATGGTCGTCGAGCTGACCCGGCACATCTCCACCCTTTTCCAGTTCCCGGTTGCGGAGGCGCAGAAGATATCGCTGGCCATTGACGAGGCCGTGACCAACGTCATCAAGCATTCCTACGCCAACAAGAGCGACCGGCCGCTCACCATCGAATATTATGCAGCCCCCGCGGGCATCCGCATTCGCATCCTTTATCGCGGACTGCCCCCCGATATCTCCGATGAGGAGGTGAACATCGGCCGCATGATCAAGAAGAAGAGAAAGGGCGGCCTCGGGGTCAAGCTGATGAAGACCATCATGGACTCGGTCACCTACCGGACCGTGGACGGCGAGAACCGCTGCGAGATGATCAAATGGCGGGAAGCGAAATAAAGCGGCTGCAGAAAGAGCTGAAATTCAAGAAATTTCAGCTGAATTCCATCTATGAGCTTTCCTCGGCCATGCAGTCGCAGTTCGACGTCGACCACTTCATGCGCATCTTCTTCTCCTCGCTGATGGCTCCCCTGGGGGTTTCGCGCGCCTTTTTTTTCGACCGCAGCCAGGATCTGTTCCGCAAGCGCGGCTTCACCCTGGCCGCCGCCGAGTCCCAACTCCTGAAAAAAAAGCTCTCCCGTGCCCTGGCCGCCGCTCCTGTTGTGAAAACGGAAGAGCTGCCCGCAGCCCTCGTCGACATCAAGAGGCTACTGCTGGCTCGGCAGATCCATTACCTGCTCAATGTTTCGGACAACAGGAAAAGGGTCATTGTCCTGGGGCTGGGGCGCAAGTTCAACTTGCGCGACCTCGAGCAGGAGGACTTCGAATTCGCCGGCATCCTGTCGCGCTTCATGCTGATCGAGCTGGACAACATCCGCTACCTGGCCCAGATCTTCGAAAAAAAGAAGCTCGAGCACGAGATGCAGATCGCCCGCAGCATTCAGCTCTCCCTCCTGCCCCAGGAGCGGCCGCAACTGCGGCACTACGACCTGGCCGTCATCTACGAGCCCATCCAGGAGGTCGGCGGCGACTACTACGATTTCCTGAAAAAGAAAAAGAACCTCCAGCCGCTGGTCCTGGCCGACGTCGAGGGCAAGTGGCTGGCCGCGGCTCTGCTGGCCGCATCGTGCCAGGCCATCTTCCACTCCATGAACGAATTGTACCTGTT
>JAQUQF010000305.1 GCA_028749105.1 Acidobacteriota bacterium
ATTCAAGACGATTGCCGAAACAACGTTCTCCAAGGACAGGACAGCTTTGACCTTATTGCCGATCAGCGCTTTCCTGCGCTACCGCGTCCGCCTGGGACTCTTCAGGCCCTACGCAGGAATAGGATATACTTATTTGAGCTTCAAGGAGGAATCCGAGATCGGGAATGTGACGGGAAACGGCAATAATGCCGCTTATGAAGCCGGTTTCGAATTGAAAATCAACCGCAATTTTCTTTTGGATCTTGGCGCCCGGTATGATCAGATTAAGGTCAAGCCGACCGGATTTGAGATCGAGCTTGGCGGCGTGCAAGCCGGTATTTCCCTGCTTATTTCTTTCTAATTGCGGTTTTTTGTTGACAGAACGGGAAAATTAGCACAAAATAGTATCTAATACTGCTTTCTTTAATGGATTCAAAAGATCAAATAAAAGAGCATATCTCTATCGTCGATGTTGCTTCGCTTTATGTGAGCCTGAAACCGGCAGGCAAGAATTTTAAAGCGCTGTGCCCTTTTCACACCGAAAAAACCCCCTCTTTTTTTGTCATGCCGGACAAGAACTCTTTCAGCTGCTTCGGCTGCCACAAATTCGGCGACATCTTCACCATGGTCCAGGAGATGGAGAACATCACCTTTGTCGAAGCCATGCATTTTTTAGCTGAAAAATTCAACATCCCCCTGGAAAAGAGTCGTTTCAACCCGGTTAAAAAAGACGAGTACCTTCAGGTGAACGAGCTTGCCCTCGATTTTTTCAAGGAGAATCTTTTCTCTGCCGGAGAGGGAAAGGATGCCCTGGCCTACCTGAAGAAGCGCGGACTGACTCGGGAGACGGTCGAGACCTTCTCCATTGGCTATGCTCCCAATTCATGGGACGGCCTGGCTGGCCGCCTGCGGCAGAAGAAAGCGCCGCTGGAAAAGGCGGTCGAACTTGGCCTCCTGGTGAGGAACGAGCAGGGCAGGACCTACGACCGCTTCCGCGGCCGCGTCATCTTCCCGATATTTTCCGAGACTGGTGCCATCCTTGCTTTCGGCGGCCGCACCGTGGTCGAGGACGCAGCCAAATATTTGAACTCCCCCGATTCCCCGGTTTACAAGAAGGGCAACCACCTGTTCGGCTTCAATTTGAGCAAAAACCACATGAAAGAGGAGAAGGCCGGTTTGCTGGTCGAGGGCTACCTGGACATGATCAGCCTCTACCAAGCCGGCTTCCGCCACGCGGCGGCCTCGCTGGGCACCGCTCTGACCGAAAAGCAGATCCACCTGCTCAAGAGGTTCTGCGGCCAGGTCCACCTCTTCTACGACCGCGACGCCGCCGGCGAGGCGGCCACGATCCGCAATATCGAGAAGATGTTCGAGCAGAACGTCAACCCGCGCATTGTCGTCATCGAGGGGGCCAAGGACCCCGACGAGTTCGTCCGCTCCAAGGGGGCGGCCGCCTTGCGCGAGGTGCTGCAGAAGACAGAGGATGGCTTCAATTTCCTGCTGGGCAAGGCTGCGCGTGATTTCAATCTCTCCGATCCCGACGGCAAGCGCCGGGGCGTCGAGATGGCCATGGCCGCCGTCGGCAGGATCGGCGACCCCATCATCCGCGATGAGTACGTTCAGCGGGCGGCCTCCTTCTTCAAGGTGCGGGCCGATCTGATCCAGCCGGCCATTGCCTCCGCCGCGCAGCCGGAAAGCGCGGCCGCTCCCCTCGAGATCAGCCTCATGGAAGAAAAGATCCTTGAGGCGATTCTGCGCGCACCCGAGGTGGTGCCCGAGATCCGCGAATTTTTCAGCGACGAGTTGTTGGCGGCGCTGGCCGGGCGCAACATCATCCGCCAGCTGTTCGCCAGCCACGCTCGTCACGGCGAATTTCGCTTCAATGAGATCAACCAGCGGCTGAACCCGGCCGAAAGATCCCGGCTCAACGACGTTTTCACAAAAAAAACGACAGCACACAAGGAGCGGTCGGAGATCGAGAAGGACATCATCACCGGCATCAGCAATTTCCAGAGGAAGCTTGTCCAGAACCGGGCCAAGCTGCTCAACCAGGAGATCGCCACCGCCGAAAGGGAAAAAAATCACGATAAAGTGCAGCAACTAATGAAACAGAAGGACGCCTTGGTCAAGAGCAGGGGCGGTCACTCCCGGGAGGAACATGGCGCAAGAGACTAGAAAAAAGAAAGCGGCGGCGAAGCCGGCCGGGAGCGGTAAAAAAACAGCGAGGAAGCCGCCCACAGGCGCTGCCGCGCCCAGGCTGTCGGCGAAGGTGAGCAGGCCGGCGGCAAAAGTGAACAAGCCGGCCGCAGCCAAGCCCAAGTTGAAGCCGGCGCCGAAACCGCAGGCAAAAGTGAAGAAAGTAGTCCCCCCGGCCAGGCCTAAGGCCAAACCCAAGGCAAAACCATTCCCACAGCCGCCCGCCCGGACGGCCGGAATCAAGGCCAAACCAACGCCAACGGCAATCAAAAAGCCGGCCGGCGCCACACCCAAGGTCAGGCCGGCGCCAAAGCCGCAGGTTCGGACTAAGCCCCAGCCGCCCGTCGCCCCCGGCAGACCTCCGCAGGCGGCGGGAAATGTGGCGGAGGGGGCCGTCTCATTGGTTATGCTCAAGGAGCTGGCGGCTCGCGCCAACAGCGACGACTCCAAGATCAGCCACGAGGACTTCATGAATTTCTTGAGCGAGAACAATCTGCTGAGCAAGAAGAAGGCGATCCTCGCCCATCTTGCCGCGCAGAATATCGGCATCATGAAGAAGAAGTCGGTTCTGAAACAGGAGAAGCTCGGAGAATACAACCTTTTTTTGAGCAATTTCCAGAAAGAACCGAAGGCCGTCCTGAAGCGGGTGAAGAAGGGGCTGGGGATCATTGAGACCGCCACCATCAGCTACATCTTCGGTGGCGACGAGACCGTCCGCAAGAACCAGAAATACATCAAGTATTTTTTGAAGGAGAACGAGATCAAGCCCGCCAAGGCCCCGGCCAAGAAGCCGGCCAAGGCGTCGGGGGACAGGGCCGAGATCGTC
>JAQUQF010000306.1 GCA_028749105.1 Acidobacteriota bacterium
GGTGACGAGGATACAGAAACATTATCGCGTGGTCGGTGCAGGCAAAGAACTTTCCTGGAAACACTCTATCGGAAAGCAGATGGTTCTTCAATTGGCCTTTTTCACCTCGGTGCCGCAAATGACGCCAGTCGCAGTATAATGCGAACGGCCGGGGATGTCAATCGGCGAAGGCCTTCGGCCACTCCTTTTTGACCGTATCCAGCAGTGGCCCCATGAACAGGCACAGGCGGATCTCCCGCAGCTGCGACATCGGGTTGGCGGCGAAGAATTCCTTCACCGCCCGCAGGTAGGCCCGGGCGCACGTCGCGGCCGGCACCAGGAAGATCCCGGAACTGACCGCCGGAAAGGAGAGTGATCTCCAGCGCCGCTCCTCGGCCAGGTCGAAGGCCTCGCGCAGGGCCGAGACAAGCTTCTTCTCCTCGTCACCCTCGCCCATCTTGGGTCCGACGGCGTGGATCACGCCGCGAAAGGGCAGTTCGCCGGCCTTGCTGACAACCGCATGCCCCGAGGGAATGCGGCCGCGCTGGCTGATGATCTCCCGGCAATCGGCCAGCAGCACGCTGCCGGCGGCGTCGGCGATGGCCGCCGCCACGCCGCCGCCGTGGGCCAGTCCCCCATTAGCGGCGTTGACGATGCACTGCACCGGTTCGTACAGGATGTCATTGACCACCACCGCGAACGTCTGACCGCTGCGGAAGGTTTTTTTCAGAATCACTGTTCCCGACATTGGCTCTCCCTTTTATTCATTGTAGCAAAACAAAAAAATGATTTGCAACCTGCTTTCCGATTTCCCCTACCTTTGACTTGCGGGCGGCATTTCAATACAATGGTCCCCTGACAGCGGATCCCGGACCGGAGGCACAAATGAAAAAAACATGGATCACGGTTATCCTACTCATTTCGGCCGCATCATGGGCGCCGGCGCAGACGGTGCGCTGGGTCAAGGGCAACACCCATGCCCACACGAGGAATTCCGACGGCAATGAAACACCGCGGCGGGTGATGCGCTGGTATCAGGATTACGGCTACAATTTCCTGGTGATTACCGACCACGACATGATGACCGAGACCGCCAGCCTTGACTCGGACAAGAATGACGACTTCATCCTCATACCCGGTCTTGAGATCACCCGTTCCATGGACAAGCTCCGGGTGCACGTCAATGCCCTGAACCCGAAGCGTCCCGTGGCAGCTTCCGTTGTCGGCCAGACCGTAGCCCAGACGCTGCAGAACTCCATCGACGCCGCCCGCACTGCCGGGGCCATTCCCCAGATCAACCACCCCAACTGGCGCTGGTCGCTCACCGCCGAAGACCTGAAAGGCTTGAGCGGCGTACATCTCTTTGAGCTGCTGAACATCAACCGCGATTCCAACAATTTCGCCGCTGGCGGCCAGCCGGGCACCGAGGAGCTGTGGGACGCTCTTCTTTCCCAGGGTCTCGCGTTCTACGGCGTGGCCAGCGATGATGCCCATGACTACCTCGGGGACTTTTTCCCGGATAAAGCCTATCCCGGAAAAGGCTGGGTCTTGGTGCGCGTCAGCGAGCTCACCCCGGAAGCGGTTTGTGCCGCCTTGGACAAAGGCGACTTCTACGCATCGACAGGGGTGGAACTGGCCGATGTTTCGGTCACGAAAAATTCGTACAGCCTGGCGATCAAGTCCCTTGGCGACACCGCCTACACGACGCTGTTCATCGGCAAGGAAGGGAAGGTCCTGAAAAAAGAATTCGGGCTGAATCCGTCTTATTCATTCGCCGGCGACGAGCTCTACGTGCGAGCCAAGGTGATCTCTTCGGCCGGGGAAATGGCCTTCTGCCAGCCTGTATTCATCAAGAAGTAGTACCCACCGCCAGACGGGAGACGATGTCCTCCATTGCGGCGCTGCGCCGCTCCATGTCCTCCAGGAGCCGGAAGTGGACGCGTGCCCGCTGCAGGTTGTGGCCGCGGCGGCCAGTCTTGAAGTAGCGGTCGCCGTCCAGGTAATCGTTCAGAAAGCGCAGCCCGACCATGTAGGTCATGAGCCTGGCGGCGAAAGCGAGATGGGCCGTCTCTTCCGCGGTCAGGCGGCCCCGCAGCTCGCCCAGGTATCCTTTGGTAAATTCCTCGAACACCCTCATGTCGATTCCAACCTTGCGCAGGGCCCGCTCATCTTCGCAGGCGCAGTTGGCCGCCGAGCGGATCGCGTCGCCGAAGTCATAATGGACATATCCCGGCATGACCGTGTCCAGATCGATGATGCACAGGCCGCGGCCACGCTCGTCGAAGAGGATGTTGTTGAACTTTGTGTCGTTGTGGGTGATGCGCAGCGGGATGCGCCCCGCGCGGCCCAGGTCGTGGATGAGCCTCATGCCGGCGGCGCGCGCGCGGACGAATTCGATCTCCGTCGCCGCCCCTTCGCGGCGCTTCGCCGGATCGGCATGCAGGAGATCGCCGAAACGTCCCAGGTGGAAATCGACGTCATGGAAGCCGCGGATGGTCTCGTGCAGCGGCGGCCCCGGGAGGTCGGCCATCTGGGTGATAAAATGGCCGAAACGCCTTCCCGCCTCAGCGGCCAACCGTCCGCCCCTGAAGCGTTCGCCCGGCTCCCGGTGCCCGATGAAGCGGAAGCAGCGCCAGAACCCGCCGGCGCCGTCGCGATGGAACGGGCGGCCGTCGTCGGCCGGGACCACGGTGAGGACAGGGCGATTGCACGGGGCCTTGTCCCGCAGATGGGCGGTCACGCGCACGATGTTCTCCATGAGCCGGGGGACGTCGGGGAAAACGCGGGTGTTGATGCGCTGCAGGATGCAGCCAGGGTCCGATCTCCCCCTGGTCCGCACCCGGTAGGTTTCATGGATGTGCCCCGAGCCGTAGGGCGCGATCGCCACCGGCGGGCTTTTCGCCGCGAAATGCGAGAAAAGCACGATGAGGTCGCCGGCGGCGCGCAAAGGAGATGAGTGTCGTTTCCCGGTCATGGCGATTCAAATTATACGGTCATGGCGGATGATTGACAAGCGGGAA
>JAQUQF010000307.1 GCA_028749105.1 Acidobacteriota bacterium
GGACGCGCACCCGCACTCCGAAGCGCTCGCCGGCGTAGGCCAAGGCCGAGCCCCATTGCCCGGCCCCGGTCTCGGTCACCAGTTCGCGCACCCCTTCCTGGGAAGCGAGGTAGGCCTGCATGAGCGCCGTGTTGCCCTTGTGGCTGCCCATGGGGCTGACCCCTTCGTATTTGTAGAAGATGTGGGCCGGCGTCCCGAGTCGCTTTTTCAGCTCGGCGGCATAGACCAGTGGCGTGGGGCGGTACTGGGCGTAGGCTTCCAGCACCGGTGCCGGGATCCGCACATGTCGTTCGCGGCTGATCTCCTGCTCGATGAAGCCTCTGGGAAACAGCGCCTGCAGGGCCGACGGATCGAGCGGCCTGCCGCTGCGCGGGTCGAGGGGCGGCTTGGGCTGTTCCTTAAGGTCGGCCTTGATATTATAGAAATGGGTCGGTATATGTTCCTGTTTTCTGGCTGAAAATCTTTCCATGTTTTTCTCCTTTGGTTTTTTGATTTTTTTCAAAATGGAAAAATTAATGGATGGATAGATTTTCAGGCGGACGGGGCCGCCCAGTACCAGGCGCGGAGCCAGGCAGAGGCGGACGACAGAAGATCCCGTTCACTGTACATTGGCAATACTCATATCATAAGCGGTGCCATCCGTCAAGACCGAATCGCGATCGCTACAGCCAGTTCTTTTTTTTGAAGAAAAAGAGCATGATCCCGGCAATGGCAAGCATGACAAGCCAGAGAAGCGGATAGCTCCAGAGCCAGCCGATCTCGGGCATGTGCTTGAAGTTCATGCCATAGATGCCGGCCAGGAAGGTCAGGGGCATGAAGATGGTGGCGATGATGGTCAGCACCTTCATCACCTGGTTCATGCGGTTGCTGACCGAGGAAAGGTAAATGTCGAGCATGCTGGAGAGCATCTCGCGGTATGTCTCGATGCTGTCGATGATATGCACCGCATGGTCGTAGATGTCGCGCAGGAAGATCTTGGTCGCCGGGCGGATCAGCTCCGACTCGCTCTTCTCCAAGGCATTCACCACCTCGCGCAACGGCCAGGCCGACTTGCGCAGGAAAATCATTTCGCGCTTCAGGCGGTGGATCTGCTGCAGGGTTTCGGTCGTGGGGTTGCTGACCAATTCCTCCTCGAGCATCTCGATGCGCTCGGCGAATTTTTCCAGGATGAGGAAGTAATGGTCGATGATGGTGTCGAGAAGCGAATAGGCCAGGTAGTCGGGCCCCAGTTTCCGGATGCGCCCCTTGCCGGTACGGATGCGCTCGCGCAGCGGCTCGAACAGGTCGCCTTCGCGCCCCTCCTGCAGCGAGATCACGTAGTTGCGGCCAAAGACGATGCTGACCTGCTCGGAGACGATTTCCAGGGTGGCCGGGTCGAAATCGAGCATCTTGAGGACAATGTAGATGTAGCTGTCCATGTCGTCGGACTTGGGACGCTGATCGGTGTTGAGGATGTCCTCCAGGATCAGGGGGTGCAGGCCGTAGGTGCTTCCCAGCCGCTCCAGAAGCGCGATGTTCTGCAGCCCCTCGATGTCGATCCAGGTCACCGAGTCGGTATCGCGAAAGGGGATGCACTCCTCGAGTGCCGCCTTCGTCTTTTCGCGCACGGAGCCCTCATCGTAATCCAAAATGCGGACACGGCTCTCCGCCACCATTTTCGCCCCGACATGGACCAGGGACCCGGGAGGCAGGCCGGCCTTGGCCGACCTTTTTTTCACTTTTTCGACCATGGCTCCCCCAAGCGCTTGACGTAAACGACCTTGTCGTCGTCAGCGGCATAAAATCCCTTCATTACCGCCTCTTCCTGGTAGCCGCAACGCAGATAGAACTTCCGCGTCGGCAGGTATTTCTCCTGCCCCGAGGTCTCCACCCAGATCGCGCGCCCCTGGCGGCCGGCGATCAACTCCTCGGTCTTCTTCAGCAGGAGGCCGCCGACGCCATGGCCGCGGAAATCATCGTGGACGGCGATCCAATAGAGGTCGTAGCTGCCCCGTGTGCAGGCGATCTCGCCGTAGCAGCTGTAGCCCACCGTGCGCCCCCCGTGCTCGGCAAAGAGGAATAGGTAGCCGCTGCCCAATCCCTGCTGCAGTCGCTCTTCGACCAACTCCACCGCCACATCGATCTCGTGGTCATGGAAGAACCCCGTTGAGGTCACGATCGCGCGCACGGCAGCGGCGTCCGCGGGACAAACCGTATCGCGATATGTCAACGTCTCGAGTTCCATCATCTATTCCTCCACCATGCGGCTGATAACCGTTCTAGCGGGACAGGCAATCGTCCACGATCCGCTCCACCATGCGCGTGTAAGACAGCCCACCGCGCTCGGCGGCGGCGAAGAAGCCGCTGTCCGGGGCGAGGCAGGGGTTGGCGTTGATTTCGAGCACCCAGGGACGGTTGCCGCCATCCACCCGGAAGTCGACCCGGGCGTAGCCGCCGAGACCGAAATGGTCCCAGCAGCGGCGGGAAACAGCCTGCAGTTCTTCGAGCAGGGGCCGGTCGGCAGCGGCGAAATCGAACGTGCGCCGGGTATGGGTGTACTCGAACGAATCCTCCTCCCACTTGGCGCGGAAATCGACGATGCGCAGCTTATCCTCGGGGTACTCGACAAAGCGCATCTCGGCCGCAGGCAGGAACTCCCCGGCCAGGATGGCCTGGTTGAACTCGCGCCCCTCGATGTAGCGCTCGGCAAAAAAGCGACTGCCGCCGCTGTTCCGTTTCTCCAGGGCCGCACGCAACTCAGCGATGCTCCCGGCCTTCACGACCGATCCGTCATCGAACCAGTTGGAGGCGTGCTCCCACTCCGACTTGAGCAAGTAGGTCCCGGCGCCGTCATCCGGCGCTGAAGCCGCCGGAGCGCCAGCGCCCGGCGGGCTTCCTTTTTCCATCCAGGGGGGGGTCGGTATCCCGGCCTGCTGGAACAGCCTCTTGGCCAGGACATTGTTGGATGTGACGAACACGGCTTCCTGGCCGCTGCCCGTGTAGCGCAGCTGCAGGT
>JAQUQF010000033.1 GCA_028749105.1 Acidobacteriota bacterium
GCCGCACAGGTCGGCGAACAGGTCCTTGGAGGAGGGCAGCCACATGCTCCCCTCGATGATGTATTCCCAGGCGACATTCACCGTTTGCGTGAAGGCCATGGTCTCCAGGTTGTTGTAGCCCCGCTCCTGCAAATAGAGCCCCAGAGCCATGTAGCTGAGAGGGTGGCCGACGCAGTTGATCCAGAAGCCATTGTGGTCGCGCCTGCCCCCTTCGCGGGCGCTCCAGAACGGGTAGCGGAAATTGTTCCAGACCTTCCGGATCGAGGCCTCGCGAAATATGCGCTGGCGCGTGTCGGGGATGATCAGGACATAGGCGCAGACGGTAGCGGCGACGACGGCCGTGTCGGTCCCGAGGTCTTTTTTCTTTTTCTCGGCCTCCGCGGCGCGGATTTTCAGGGGCCCGGCAGGCAGGAGCAGGGCGGCGCAAACCAGGACCAACGTCAGGCGTTTCACCATGGCCTGCCATTGTAGCACAAAAGCAGGCGGCAGGTCCCCTTGACTTTTCGGCCGATGCGGATTACACTATGACAAGAATCTTGGTGATCCACATAGATCTGGACACAGACAAGGACAATCCAATGACAGACAATCTGAGCCAACCCGCGTCCCAAAAAGGAGAAGAAAGCTTCGCCGACATGCTGAAGGCCTCGTACAAGTCCGCCGCCCGCATCAAGGTGGGCGAAGTGGCCGAAGGCAAGGTCATCGCCATCGGCAAGGACGGCATTTTCCTCGACCTCGGCATCCGCGCCGAGGGGATGCTGGAGCGCGAGGAGTGCGAACGCCAGGGCGAGCTGACCGTGCATCCAGGCGACGTGCTGCAGGTGCTGGTCACATCGTTCCGCGACGGGATCTTTCGCTGCACGGCCCGGCTGCGCCAGGCCGGCCGCGGCGATTCGCGCGCGGCGAAGGATTCCCCATCCCTGGCCATGCTGCGCGAAGCGTATTCCGGGCGCATCCCGGTCGAGGGCAAGGTCAAGGCGGTGAACAAGGGCGGGTTCGACGTCCAGGTCATGGGCCAGAAGGCTTTTTGCCCGATATCGCAGATCGAAAGGAACTACTGCCATAACCAGGAGACCCACCTGGAGAAATCATACTCCTTCCTGATCACCCAGTTCGAGGAGGACGGCCGCAACATCGTGATCAGCCGCAAGGAGTTGCTGCAGGCCGAGGAGAAGGAAAAAGCCAAGCTGCTGTGGCAGGAGCTCAAGGCCGGGCAGGTGCGCGAAGGCACGGTGACGTCCGTCCATGATTACGGCGCCTTTGTCGACATCGGCGGCGCCGAAGGCCTGCTGCACATTTCGGAGATCTCCTACCAGAAGATCCAGAGCGCCAAGGAGGTCATCCAGCCCGGGCAGCAGCTGAAGGTTGCCATCCTCAAGCTGGACCCGGAAGCGGGCAAGATCTCACTGAGCGTCAAGGCCCTGTTGGCCGACCCCTGGACCGCTGCCGGCGAGAAGCTGACCGCCGGCGCCGAATTTACCGGCAAAGTCGTTCACCTGAAGCCTTTCGGGGCCTTTATCGAGCTGTTCCCGGGCGTAACCGGCCTGCTGCACGTCTCCCGCCTGGGGGTCGGTCGGCGCATCAATCATCCCAAGGAGATCCTCACCGTCGATGATGATGTTCGCGTGCGCATCCTGGCGGTCGACCCGCAGCGCAAGACCCTCTCGCTGACCATGGAAGAGCCCGAGGAAGATTTCAGCGGCGAACTGGAACGGATGAGGGAAAATCAGGACCAGGAGCTTCGGAACAGCGGCAGCGCCATGGCCGACATTTTCGACTCGGCCATCCGCAAGAAAAAAGAGTAACCAGCCCTCAATAGGGAATATTTCCCTTCTTCAGGCCCGACCGGGCATAGATCAAGCGCATCACCTCGGTAGCCGTTTCCTCGATGGATCGGTAGGTGGCGTCCAGGACGGGCCATTGCCGGCGCTCATACAGGCGCAGGGCGAACAGCACCTCACGGCGAATCTGATCGAGATCGGAATAGGCCGAGCCCTCGTCCACCTGGAGATGGACCTGGCGTTCACGGCGGATCGCCTCCAGGCGCCGGGGATGAATGGTCAGGGCGATGATCTTTTTCTGGTCGATGCCAATGAGTTCGGCGGCAGGCTCCTCGTCGAGGACGACCGGCACATTGGCCACTTTCCAGCCGCGGTAGGAAAGGTAGATGCTGACCGGCGTCTTGGAGGTCCGCGAGACACCCAGCAGCACGATCTCGGCATCGGCGATTGTCTCCAGCCGGCGGCCGTCGTCATGCTTGATGGTGAAGTCGACCGCCTCGATGCGCCTGAAGTAGTCGCTGTCCAGCTGGTGGAACAAACCGGGCTTGGCCAGCGGCGAGATCTCCAGCAGGTCGGAAAGCCGGGTGAGCACCGGACCCAGGATGTCCACGGTGGGCACGCCGTTCAGCCGCCCCAGCTCGGTGATTTTGTGGCGCAGCTCCGGGGAGGCCATGGTGTAGATGATCACGCCGTTGACCGCGGTCGCGCGCAGAAAGATGTCCTGAACCTGCTGCAGGGTGCGGATGTTGGAAAAGGTCTCCAGGACGATCTGCGTGGTCTTGAACTGGCTCAGGGCCGCCAGGACCACCGTCTCGCAGGTCTTGCCCGTGGCATCGGAGACGGCGAAGATGTAGCGCTTGAACTCCTTTTCCTCGCTGGGCATGAAAAAATACTATGCCGGGCGGCGCGAAAAGTCAACGCCAACCGGAGTTTCGATTGATAAAAGCGCCCGGCTTCTGTATAATGTGCTGACCATGCTCAAATACATCCTACGCAAGATTTTCGGCACCCAGAACGAGAGGGACCTCAAACGCATGCAGCCGCTGGTGGAGCGGATCAACGCTCTGGAGCCGCCCCTGCTGGAGCTCAGCGACGAGCAGCTGCGCGCCAAGACCGGCGAGTTCAAGAAACGGGTCGAAGCGGGCGAGGAACTGGACGCCCTGCTGCCGGAGACCTTCGCCGTCGTGCGCGAGGCGGCCCGGCGCACGCTGAACATGAGGCATTTCGACGTGCAGCTCCTGGGCGGCATCGTCCTGCACCAGGGCCGGATCGCCGAGATGAAGACCGGCGAGGGCAAGACCCTGGTCGCCACCCTGCCCGCCTACCTGAACGCGCTGACCGGCAAAGGCGTCCACGTGGTCACGGTCAACGACTACCTGGCCAAGAGGGACTCGGAGTGGATGGGCCGCATCTACCGCTTCCTCGGCCTCTCCGTGGGGGTCATCCAGCACGAGATGGACGACCAGCAGCGCAAGCAGGCCTATGCCTGCGACGTGACCTACGGCACCAACAACGAGTTCGGCTTCGACTACCTGTGCGACAACATGAAATTCGAGGTGCTGAACCTGAGCCAGCGCGAGTTCAACTTCGCCATCGTCGACGAGGTCGACTCCATCCTCATCGACGAAGCCCGCACGCCGCTGATCATTTCCGGCCCCACCGAAGAATCCACCTCTTTTTTCTACCGGGTCAACGAATTCGTGGTCCGCATCGCGCGCAGCAAGGAGTACTACGACCACGACGAGAAATCGAAGACCGTGGTGCTGACCGAGAACGGCATCAGCGAAGCCGAGAAGTTCTTCCGCATCGACAACCTCTACGACCTGCCGAACATGGACCTGCTGCACCAGATATACCAGTCGCTCAAGGCCCACCTGATCTTCCACCGCGATGTGGACTACCTGGTCAAGGACGACCAGGTGCTGATCGTGGACGAATTCACCGGCCGCATCATGCCCGGCCGCCGCTACTCGGACGGCCTGCACCAGGCCCTGGAAGCGAAGGAGAACGTCAAGATCGAGCAGGAATACCAGACGCTGGCCACCATCACCTTCCAGAACTATTTCCGCATGTACAAGAAACTGGCCGGCATGACCGGCACGGCCATCACCGAGGCGGCCGAGTTCGCCCATATTTACAAGCTCGACGTGACCGAGATCCCCACCAATCGCAAGCTGATCCGGACCGAGTTTTCCGACATGATCTACGGCAGCAAGGAAGAAAAGTGGAACGCCGTCGTCGAGGAGATCAAGGCGCTGAACGAGAAAGGGCAGCCGGTGCTGGTTGGCACGATATCCATCGAGAACTCGGAGACCCTCAGCAAGCGCCTGCACCGGGAAAAGGTCCGCCACGTCGTGCTCAATGCCAAGTACCACGAGTCGGAGGCCGAAATCGTCGCCCAGGCCGGGCGGCTCAACTCGGTGACCATCGCCACCAACATGGCCGGCCGCGGCACCGACATCCTGCTGGGCGGCAACCCCGAGGCCCTGCTGCGCGATGACATGAAGAAAAAGGGCTTCACCCTGGAGACGGCGCCGCCGGTCGTCCTGGAAAAGGCCCGGGCCGAGATCAGCGAAGCGGTGGCCCGCGAGCATGAAGAGGTGATCTCCCGTGGCGGCCTGCACATCCTGGGCACCGAGCGCCACGAGGCCCGGCGCATCGACAACCAGCTGCGCGGCCGCTCCGGCCGCCAGGGCGATCCCGGCTCCTCGCGCTTCTACATCTCCCTCGAGGATGACTTGATGAAAATTTTGGGGACCGAGCGCGTGCGCGGCATGCTGGTCCGCGCCGGCATGAGCAACGGCGTCCCCCTGGAGAACCGCCTGGTCTCCCGCGCCATCGAGAACGCCCAGAAGCAGATCGAGGGGCAGAACTTCTCCATCCGCAAGCACCTGCTCGAGTACGACGACGTGATGAACAAGCAGCGCAAGCACATCTATGCGCTGCGCCGCGACATTCTCTTCGGCAAGGACTTCAAGGAATACATCCGGGAGCTGGCCACCGACCTCTACGAGGAGATCTTCACCTTCGCCATCGACGAGAACAAGGATGCGGACCAGTGGGACATCGAGACATTCCAGAAGGAGATCCTGCTGCAGTACGGGCTCGACCTGCGCCATGAGGACGCCGCGGCCCTGCGCGACACCCCCCCGCTGCTGCTGAAGGAGCAGGTCCTCGAGCGCATCCATGCCATCTACCGGGAAAAGGAAGCACTGATCGGCGAGGGGCAGATGCGCGAGCTGGAGCGCATGATCCTGCTCCAGGTCATCGACTCCCAGTGGAAGGACCACCTGCTCAGCATCGACCACCTGAAGGAGGGGATCGGGCTGCGCGGCTACGCGCAGAAGGACCCGCTCATCGAGTACAAGAAGGAGAGCTTCGAGATGTACGAGGCGCTCCTCAATCGCATCGACGAGGAGGTCCTGCGCTTCCTCTTCCTTTTCCGGCCGGTAAGCAACGAGGAGATAGAGGACTGGCGCAAAAAGAAGCCGAAAATGTCCGCTCCGGCCTTCAAGATGCCGGGCGGCAAGCACAAGAAAAGAAAATGAAGACACACGACAAGATCCTGCCCGAGCACGGGCTGACCTTTGACGACGTGCTCCTGGTACCCGGGTATTCCGAGGTTCTCCCCAGCCAGGCCGACACATCGGCCCCCTTCTCCCGCCGCATCCGCCTGAGCGTCCCGCTGGTGTCGGCGGCGATGGACACCGTTTCCGAATCGCGCATGGCCATCGCCATGGCCCAGCTGGGGGGGATGGCCATCATCCACAAGAACCTGTCCATCGGCGAACAGGCCGGCGAAGTCCTGAAGGTCAAGCGCTCGGAATCGGGGATGATCGTCAACCCGATCACCCTGCGCCCGGACAACACCATCCAGGAAGCGCGGCAGCTGGTCCGGGAGAAAGGGATATCGGGTCTGCCCATCGTCGACGGCCAGGGGAAGCTGGTCGGCATCCTGACCAACCGCGACCTGCGTTTCGCCGGCAGCCCCGGCGACCGCATCTCGACCATCATGAAGGCCAAGGGACTGATCACCGCCGGCGAGGACATCACCATGGCCGAGGCCAAGAAGCTCCTGCACATCAACCGCATCGAGAAGCTGCCCGTCGTGGACAAGGACAACTTCCTGAAAGGGCTGATCACCTTCAAGGACATCCTCAAGACGGAGAAATTCCCCGCCGCCTCCAAGGACCCCCAGGGGCAGCTGCGGGTGGGTGCCGCGGTGGGGACCGCCGCCGACACCCTGGAGCGGGTGCGGGCCCTGGTCGCGGCCAAGGTCGACGCCATCGTCATCGACACCTCGCACGCCCATTCACGCAAGGTGATGCAGACGATCGAGAAGGTCCGCGCTGAGACGCAGGCCATCGACCTGGTCGTGGGCAACATCGCCACCGCTGCGGCCGCCCGCGACCTGCTGTCTCTGGGCGTCGACGGCCTGAAGGTCGGCATCGGCCCCGGATCGATATGCACCACCCGGGTCGTGACCGGCGCCGGCGTTCCCCAGATCACCGCCATCATGGAAATTGCCCGCGAGGTCGCCGGCCGGGTGCCGGTAATCGCCGACGGCGGCATCAAGTTCTCCGGGGACATCACCAAGGCCCTGGCCGCCGGCGCCGACGCGGTGATGATCGGCTCCATCCTGGCCGGAACCGACGAGAGCCCGGGCGAGATGGTGATCTACCAGGGGCGCTCCTACAAAAAATACCGCGGCATGGGCTCGATCGGCGCCATGAAGGCCGGCAGCCGCGACCGTTATTTTCAGGAAGACGAATTCGCCGACTCCAAGCTGGTCCCCGAGGGGATCGAGGGGCGCGTACCCTACCGCGGCTCGGTCATGAACCTGATCCCGCTGCTCATCGGCGGCGTGCGCGCCGGCATGGGACTGACCGGCTGCCGCACCATCGCCGAGCTGCACGACAAGGCCCGCTTCATCCGCATTACCTTCGCCGGATTGAAGGAAAGCCATGTTCACGACGTGATCATTACCGAGGAGTCTCCGAACTACAGGATGGACTGAGAAAAAGCATGAAGATGAAGGCCATATTGGTGCTCGGACTGATAATGGCCGCCCATCTGCCCGCTGCCGGAAGCACGGCCTCCCGCATCGGCGCCGGGATACGGATCAGCTCCTTTGGCATTCCCAACGCCCTGCTCGACCTGGTCCTCTACGAGCATCCGCAGCTGGCAGGGACGGCCAAGTCCTTCGAGATCCATTCCTACGGGGAGAAGGGGCCGCAATCGGTCTTCAGCGGCATATACTGCCTCGAATACAGCCGCATCTCCGGCGAGGGCTACTGGCGGGTCGAGAACTACGACAACCGCATTTTCGGTTCGGGGGAGGTTACCCAGGTCAATTTCACCGCCTCCATCCTGATGCACATCTTTCCCAGCTCCCCCATCCATCCGTACATCGGCGGCGGCATCGGCATCGGCAGCATGAGCATCTGGGCCGAGGGGAGTCACCAGGACGAGCTCGGCACGACCATTCGCGACACATACAAGAAAAGGATCATCGTCCCGGTCGGGCACATCCCCGTCGGCATTATCGCCAACATCGGCGACAAGTTCCTCCTCCGCGCCGAAGCCGGCTTCAAGAACGGTTTTTATTTTGGCGGCAGCCTGGCGGTCAATTTCTGAAGCACGGGGTGCGTCCCTTGAAAAACCGGGGATTTGCGCTATAATCAGCAGGGAGAACAAGCAAGAGCGGAGAAATGGCTGAGATCAAGATTCCCGACAAACTGACCTTCAAGCGCAAAGAGGTCATCCAGCTTGCCAAGCTGGACGGCCGCGTCCTCGATTACTGGGAAAAGGAATTTGCCGCCTTCGCTCCGATGGTCAACCAGAGCGGCGAGAAATTTTACAGCCGCCTCGACGTGGAAGTGATCCTCGCCGTTAAAAAATGGCTGATCCAGGAGAAACGCGACAAGGGCCTGATCAAGGACTTGCTGCGGCAGCATTTCACAAACGTGGCCAACGGCACCTCCACGCAGGGAACCGACCCGGTCGATCCCGGGAAACTGCAAAAGATTCGCAGCACGCTCAGGGAAATATTGACTTTACTTGCCAAAGATGATAAAAATTGAGTGAGTCGGGGCGTAGCGCAGCCTGGTTAGCGTACACGCTTGGGGTGCGTGTGGTCGGTGGTTCGAATCCACTCGCCCCGATTTCTTTCAAGAATCAATCCCGATGAAAACCATATTGCTGACCAACGACGACGGCTTTTACTCCAAAGGGCTCACCGCGCTGAAGGCCGAACTGGAAAAAGAGCACCGGGTCTGGGTGGTGGCCCCGGACAGCGAAAAGAGCGCCATCAGCATGGCGCTGACCCTGAACCACCCGCTGCGCATCAACCAGGTCGAGGAGAATGTCTTCGCCGTCAACGGCACGACCTCCGATTGCGTCAACATCGCCCTGCAGAAGATACTGCCGAGCCGACCCGACTTCGTTGTCTCGGGGATGAACCTCGGCGAGAATCTTTCCGAGGACATTTTCTTTTCGGGGACGGTCGGCGGCGCCTTCTCGGGGCACCTCTACGGCATCCCGTCCCTGGCCGTGTCGCTGATTGCCGGCCTGGGTCAGTACCAGCAGCAGAGGTTCGAGTTCGCCGCCGGGGCGTGCGTCACGGCCAGGATACTCGGGAAACTGCTGGCCGGGCCGCATGATCACGTCATCTACAACCTGAACATTCCCTTTCCCAACAACGGCGAGATCGTCGTGACCACCCTGGGCAGCAAGCGCTACACCCCTGACATCGTCGAGCGCACCGATCCCCGCGGGCGCAAGTATTTCTGGATAGGAGCCGGGACGCCGAATTACTCGGGCAGCGAGGGGAGTGACATTTGGGCGGTGCAGAACGGCAGCATCTCCCTGAGCATCATCAAATACGACCTGAATTCAAAAAAGGAGCTGCAGCGCCTGGCCGGGGTTTTCAGCGAATTCCATCTCTAGCTGCTGCGCCCGGCGCGCAACGTCCGCGGAGTCCAGGGCTTGCGTCCAGGAGAAAGCCTTAATCGGCCAGCGCCTTCCTGGCTTCCTCCGCCAGTTCGCGCGGGACCATGACCTTCACCTTCCCCAGCCCGTCCATCGTGATGCCGAAGATGCGGCCGGCGGCTTCGTACTCCAGCAGCACCGGGATGCCATAGCTCTCCAGCTTGGACTTGACGATCTCGGCTTCCAAGCTGCCCTCGACCGCCATGAGTTCCACCAAGTTCGTCTCGCTCATCGCTTTTTCGCCGCGGGGATCTCCTTCCTTACTTGACCTTTTCCCGGAAATAAATGAAAAAGATCTGGGCTCCGAGCTCACGCTTGTCCTTGCTGTTCGGAAAGACCTTGTCCGGGAAGAAGACCTTGTCCGTCTCGAAGGTCAAGGAGAATTCATCGGACTCGCCCATCATCTGGGGAGTGACCGTGTATTCCCGCGAAAAATAGTTTTCGTCGGGGATGAACTCATCAAGCGGTGCATCGTTGATCTTCACGGTCAGCTTCTGGTCCTGGAAAACGGTCTTGTTCACGCCGCCCTTAATGAGCAGCGTGCACTCCTTTTTGGGGTTTTCAATGATGCACACCGACTTGGCGGTAGTCCAGCGCCAGTTCCGGGTGAAGGGGTCCTTGGCATTGATGTCGGTTTCGATCTCGTTCCAACCCTCGTCATAGACGATCTCCGGGGCATTGATCGACGCCGGCTGGATGTTGATCTTTTTTTCGAAAAGAATGATCTTCTTCTCCTGGGCCTTGGTATTGTACAGCCCCACGGTCAGTTTCATTTCCTCGTAACCCTCGAAGTCGACGTCGAACTCATTGAGGAACTGCGGGATAAAAACGGTCCGTGAATAGCGAATGGTATCATTGGCCGTCCAGACGCCAATGTCTTTCAGGGGGACATGGTCGTCCTGCAGGAGCATCTCCTTGCTGTTTACGCGCCAGAAATGGACGAAAACCGAGTAGTTTCCGCCCAGTTTCTTGAAATTGGCGGCGGTTTTAAACTCATAGTCCATCTTGAGAAAGAGGGAATCGGTCACGGTCTCCGGAGAAAGCTTCACGGTCAGCTCGATCCCCTTGCGATCCTCTTTACTGCCGCAAAAAGAAGTCAGCAGAATTATCGGCACAAGCGCGAACAAGATTTTCGTTTTCATGATACCTCCTGAAAAGAGGATAAAATTTACCATATCCGCCCGCAGAAAGCAAATCCTGCCAAAGGCAAAAAAAAGGGCGGCCCGAAAGCCGCCCCGTATGGCGAGCAGAAAAAAGATCAGAAACAGTTACTTCTTGTTCTTGCCGACATCCTCGAACTCGGCGTCAATGACCTCGCCTTCGCTGGCGGCGCCATCCCCGGCTGGAGCCTTGTCCCCCTCGGGACCGGGCTGGGGCTCCTTCTGCGCGCCGGCGGTCTTGTACATCTCGGTCGACAGCTTGCTGGACAGCTTGTTGATGTTTTCCATTTCGTCGAGGATCCGCTGGTTGTCCCCCTTCTCCACGGCTTCCTTGGCGCGCTTGACTGCGGCTTCAACCTCGCCAACCATGTCGGCGGGGACCTTTTCCTTGTTCTCCTTCACCACTTTTTCCAGGGCATAGGCAAGCTGGTCGAGCTTGTTGCGATTCTCGATCGACTCCTTGTTGCGCTTGTCCTCCTCGTGGAACTTTTCCGCGTCCTTGACCATCTTGTCGATCTCTTTTTCGTTCAGGCCGCTCGAAGAGGTGATGGTAATGGCCTGCTGCTTGGAAGTGGCCAGGTCCTTGGCCGAAACATTCAGGATGCCGTTGGCATCGATGTCAAAGGTTACCTCAACCTGGGGGACGCCGCGCGGCGCCGGCGGCAGTCCGGTCAGGTGGAACTTGCCCAGGGTACGGTTGTCGCGGGCCATCTCCCGCTCGCCCTGCAGGACGTGGATCTCCACCGTGGACTGGTTGTCCTCTGCTGTGGTGAAAATGTCGGTTTTTTTGGTGGGAATGGTGGTGTTGCGCTCGATCAGCTTGTGGGTGATGCCGCCCAGCGTCTCGATGCCCAGCGAAAGCGGCGTCACGTCGAGCAGCAGGATGTCCTTGGCCTCGCCGCCCAGGACGCCGCCCTGCACGGCGGCG
>JAQUQF010000034.1 GCA_028749105.1 Acidobacteriota bacterium
ACCGTCGGCTGCGTCCTAAAGGAGAACCCCGATCGCGATGACTTCGAGGGGCTATTTAAAATCGCCTTGAAAAAGGCCAGGCCATGAAAGCGGAAAACGTCACCAACCCGGTCGAGCGCAGCGAGGACACGGCACCCGAGCAGAAATTGCGCCCGGCGCGGCTGCGCGAGTTCACCGGCCAGAAGCAGAAGGTCGCCAACCTGAAGACCTATATCAAGGGGGCGCGCCAGCGCGGCGAAGCCCTCGACCACGTCCTGCTCGACGGGCCGCCCGGCCTCGGCAAGACCACGCTGGCCAACATCGTTGCCGCCGAGATGGGGGTGGGGATCAAGTGCACCTCGGGCCCGGTTCTGGAAAAGAAGGGCGACCTGATCGCCATCCTGACCGACATGGAGGAGCACGAGGTCCTGTTCATCGACGAGATCCATCGCCTGCGCACCGCCCTGGAGGAGATCCTCTACAAGGCCATGGAGGATTTCCAGATCGACGTGGTCATCGGCCAGGGCCCCGGCGCCAAGACCGTCTCGCTGCATATCCAGCCCTTCACGCTGGTCGGCGCCACGACGCGGGCCGGACTGCTCTCCAACCCGCTGCGCAATCGCTTCGGCATCACCTGCCACCTCGATTTCTACAAGCCGGAGGAGCTGCTGGCGATCATCCGCCGCAGCGCCGCCATTCTCGGCCTGAGCATCGACGAGGATGCCGCCCGGGCCGTGGCGTCACGGTCGCGCGGCACGCCGCGCATCGCCAACCGCCTGCTGCGCCGGCTGCGTGATTTCGCCCAGGCGCAGGGGAAATCGAGTGTCGACCTCGCCGCCGCCGAAAGTGCCTTCGTGGCGCTGGAGGTGGACGAGGCCGGCTTCGACGAGGTCGACCGCAAGATCCTGCTGGCGGTCATCGACAAGTTCGCCGGCGGCCCGGTGGGCATCACGACGCTGGCCACCTCGGTGCAGGAGGAGCGCAACACGATCGAGGACATCTACGAACCCTACCTGATCCAGGAGGGATTCCTGTAGATCACCTCGCGCGGCCGCCTGGCCACCGAGAAGGCCTTCCGCTATTTCAGCAGAAAACTCCCGCCGCCGCAGAAAAGATTATTTTAGCGGCTACGGTTTATTTTATTTCGCATTGAATCTTTCTTTTTTTCAAGGTATCGGGATATTGAATTTATCTCCAAGGATCCAAACAAAAATTTTCCGGCTCATTCCATGCAACTTTTCAAATCGGCTTGCGTTTAGTTATCTGAAGGCAATGGCGTGCCCAGTTGGAGGAACAACGTGAGAAAGAAAGCTGGAATGAAATGGATGAACCTGATATGGGTCTTATTGCTTTGGGCGCTGGCGCTGCCGGCGGCAAAGCCCATCGTAAACCCAGCCGGCCCGGCAGCGGCCGTCCCTATCTGCAGGATTGAGACACCGCCGCTCATTGACGGCAAGCTGGACGACGCGGTCTGGCAGCAGGCCACGCGCTTCGACAACTTCCTCACTTTCAAGCCCGACTACGGCAAGCCGACCTCCGAGCCGACCATCGTGCGCGTGGCCTATGACCGCACATGCATCTACTTCGCCTTCGACTGCCGCGACAGCGAGCCGGCCCGGATCAAGGCCGCCATGGCCAAGCGCGATGGCATCGACATGGACGATTGGATCGGCGTGGTGCTGGACACCTTTGGTGACCAGCAGGGCGGCTACCTCTTCGAGGTCAACCCGCTCGGCATCCAGATGGACGGCATGCTCAATGCCGACGGCAACGGCGACGCCAGCTTCGACACCGTCTGGGAGAGCAAGGGCTTCATCCACGGCGGCGGCTACAGCGCCGAAGTGGCCGTTCCATTCAAGAGCCTGCGCTACCCATTCAAGAAGAAAATCACCATGGGGCTGTTGATTTCGCGTTATATCGGCCGCAAGTCGGAGCAGACCAGCTTCCCGGGGCTCAGTCCCGAGGGCGGGGCCATCATGACGCAAGCGCAGATGATCGAGTTGAGCGACGTCAAATTCGAACGCCCGGTGGAGTTCATTCCCGCTGTCACCTTCAATCAGAACAGCGTCCTGCGCGGCGGCGTCATGGACTCGCTGGGGAAGAACACGGACTTCAGTTTGACGGGCAAGCTTGGCCTCACGTCGAACCTGACCCTGGATGCGGCCTACAACCCCGATTTCAGCCAGGTCGAGGCCGACGCCGGGCAGATCGACGTCAACCTGCGCTATTCCATCTTTTATTCGGAAAAGCGCCCCTTTTTCCTGGAGGGGATGGAGAACTTCAACTTCGCCACGGCCATGGAGCAGAATACCGTAGGGGCGGTCGCCTACACGCGCACCATTGCCGACCCGCTGCTGGGCCTGAAGCTGACCGGAAAGATCGGCAGGCAAAATGTGCTCTCGGGCATTTTTGCCCTGGATGAGTATCCCGGCGACCTGGCCGCGGAGGAGGGCGATGACGAGCGCGGAGGCCGCAATGCCGCGTTCACCATCCTGCGCTACAAACGGCAGATGAGCCAGGACAACTACGTCGGCGCCTTCTTCACCAACCGCAGCTTCGCCGGCGACCGCAACACCGTTGGCGGCATCGACGGCCGTTGGCGGCTGAACAACACCAGCTTCCTGGAGTACAGCGCCCTGGAGTCCTTCAGCCGCGACGAAGGAGCCGAGCGCGCCGAACTGGGGCATTACCTGGGCCTGCGTTATAATTTCAGCAACCGCCACTGGAACGTCGACCTGGGCGCGTTCGACCTGAGCCGCGACTTCCGCATCGACACCGGCTACGTCACCCGCACCGGCATCACCATGGTGCCGGCGTTTGTCATGTATTCCTTCTATCCCAAGTCCAAGTTCTTTCAGAGGGTCGACGCCTTCTGGTGGAGCTACCACCTGCTGGACAAACCCAGCGACCTCTTCGAGACCTACAACCACCTGGTGCTGCGTCTGAACATGCCGCGGCAATCGCAGGTGCGCTTCGATGCCATCCTGGGCAACGAGGTCTTCACCGACCAGCGCTACAGCCTGAGCGGCTGGCGCGTGCGCGGCTACACGCAGATCCTCAAGCAGCTCTACCTCGAGGGGGGCTACCGCCGCTCGGACCGCATCTTCTACGACGAGGCGGCGCCGTTCCAGGGCAAGGGCAACACCGCCGACCTCTATTTGCAGTGCCAGCCCACCGACAAGCTGAACGCCTCACTGGGCCTCTCCTACTATGATTTCTTCCGCTCCAGCGATGGCGAAAAGATTATCGCCTACACCATCTGGCGCGGCCGCACCACCTTCCAGGTGAACCGCTTCCTGTTCTTCCGCGGCATCGTCGAGTACAACAACTACTGGAAGACGATCAACGCCGACTTCCTGGCCTCCTTCACCTACATCCCCGGCACCGTGATCTACGCCGGCTACGGCTCGGCATACGAAAAGATCAAATGGGGCAATGAAGACCGTGAGTATTTCCCCTCTGACGATTACCTGCAGACCCGGAAGAGCTTTTTCTTCAAGGCGTCGTATCTCTGGAGATTCTAAACGACGCAACTCACCCCCCGCCCCCTCTCTTCCCAAAAAGAGGGGGGGAAGAAACGTAATACTGCATCGGCTTTACTAATTTTTATGAACCGCCTATAATCGCAGCATGGATCTCGAGCATCGCTGCCTGAAAAAAATCGTCCGCCTGGCCCTGGAAGAGGACCGGGTCGATGACGATATCACCACCAATTCCCTGGCGGACCTGGATGGGCCGGCGCGGGCCGAATTGCGGGCCAAGGAGGCCGGAGTGATCTCCGGCATCGAAGCGTTCGCACTGACCATGCGCGAAGTGGATCCGGAACTGGAGGTCGATGTGTTCCTCGGCGACGGCTGCGCGGTCAAGGCCGGCGACCTGATCCTGGAGGTCAGCGGTCGCGAAAGCTCGATCCTGAGAGGGGAGCGGACGGCGCTGAACTTCATGCAACGCCTGAGCGGCATCGCCACCCTGACGCAGGCCTTCGTCGAGGCGCTCACGCCCAGCCGCGCCGTGCTGCTGGATACGCGCAAGACGACCCCGGGCATGCGCTACCTGGAGAAAAACGCCGTGCGCCATGGCGGCGGCCGCAACCACCGCCTGAACCTCGAGGACATGGCCATGGTCAAGGACAACCACATCGCCATGGCCGGCGGCATCACGCCGGCGGTCGAACGCGTGCGCGCCGCCTGCCCGCACAAGACCATCGAGGTGGAGGTGAAAACCATCGCCGAGCTGAAGGAGGCGCTGGCCCTCGGCGTGGAACTGGTTATGCTGGATAATTTTCCCCTGGAGCGGACCGTCGAGGCGGTCGCGGTCAACGGCGGCCGGGCCAAGCTCGAGATCTCGGGCAATGTCACGCTGGAGAATATCGCCGCCAAGGCGGCCACGGGCGTCGACTTCATTTCGGCCGGCGCCCTGACCCATTCCTTCCGTTCCCTGGACCTGAGCCTGAAGATCGTGAGGTCGAAATGAAAGACTACCTGGAAACCGACGTATTGGTGATCGGCGGCGGCATTGCCGGCTCTGCCGCCGCGTTGCGCCTCGCCGAAAGCGGCATCGACGTGCTTCTGGTCAGCAAGGGCAAGGACTTCACGCGCAGCAATACGTATTACGCCCAGGGCGGCATCGCCGCCCTGCCCGCCGGGGAGAAGGCCGAGCTCTTTGTCAATGACATTGTCCGCGCCGGCGACGAATTCAACTATATCCCTGCCGTCGAACAGGCGGTCGCCGACTCGCGGCGCCTGGTCCAGGAGGTCCTGATCGACAAGCTGCATGTCCCCTTCTCCAGGAAGGGCGACCGGTACGACCTGGCCCGGGAGGGCGGCCACTCCAGCCGCCGTGTGTTCAACGTCCGCGACATGACCGGGCGCCTCATCCAGGAAAAGTTCAACGAGTACCTGCAGAAGCTGCCGAAGCTGAAAACGCTGTTTCAGCACACGGCCATTGACCTGCTCAGCTATCCGCACCACTCGACCAACCCGATGCGCATCTACCAGGAGCCGCGCATCATCGGCGCCTACGTGCTCGACCAGAAGAGCAAAAAGGTGACGCGCGTCTTCGCCCGCAAGGTGGTGCTGGCCAGCGGCGGCCTGAGCAGCCTCTACCTGCACTCGACCAATCCCGAGGAGGCCATCGGCAACGGCATCGCCATGGCCCATCGCGCCGGGGCGCGCCTGGCCAACCTGGAATACATCCAGTTCCACCCCACCGCGCTTTCCCATCGCGAAGCCGACAGCTTCCTCATTTCCGAGGCGGTGCGCGGCGAGGGGGCGCGACTGATGAACCTCAAGGGCGAGTACTTCATGGAGAAGTACTCGCCGCTGAAGGACCTGGCGCCCCGTGACGAGGTGTCGCGGGCCATCTACGCCGAGATGATCAGGTACGGTGACGACTACGTCCTGCTGGATCTGGCTTCGTTCGCCAAGATCAACATCCGCGAGCGTTTTCCGACCATCTACCAGAACTGCCTGAAGTACGGCATTCATATCGATGAGAAACCGATCCCCGTGGCGCCGGCCGCCCACTTCAGCTGCGGCGGCGTCCTCTGCGATCTCAGCGGCCGCAGCAGCATCCGCAACCTCTACGCCATCGGCGAGGTTTCGGCCACCGGCGTGCACGGAGCCAACCGCCTGGCCTCGGTGTCGCTCCTGGAGGGCTTGGTCTGGGGGACGCGGGCGGCCGAGGACATCGCCGCCGTCATCCACGACGACAAGGACCCGTATACGATCGCCGAGGTGCCGGAGTGGAAGTACCCCTGCCCGCAGGAGAAGCTCGACCCGGCCCTGGTCTGGCAGGACCTGATGACCATCAAGAGCATCCTGTGGAACTACAACGGCATCATCCGCACCGTCAAGCGCATGGAGCGGGCCAAGGCCGACCTGGACTACCTGAAACACCGCATCGAGAAGTTCTACCAGGCCAGTGAGATCGGCAACCGCATCATCACCCTGCGCGACAGCGTGCAGACGGCGCTGCTCATTGTCGAGGCCTCGATGCGCAACCGCGTCTCGCGTGGCGCCCATTTCATCAAGCCTGACGAGGAGTAGGAGGGGAGAGGGAGGTCAGTCCTCGAGCTCGAGGGCGGCGAGAAAGGCCTCCTGGGGGATGTCGATCTTGCCGATGCGTTTCATGCGCTTCTTGCCCTTCTTCTGCTTTTCCAGCAGTTTCATCTTGCGTGAGATGTCGCCGCCGTAGCACTTGGCCAGGACATTCTTGCGCAGGGCCTTGACCACGGTCTTGGCGATGACCCGCTTGTTGATGGCGGCTTGGATGACGACTTCGAAGAGCTGGCGCGGGATGACCTCTTTCATCTTGCTGGTGAGCAGGTTGCCGATGGTGTAGGCCTTGTCCTTGTGGACGATGACCGCCAGGGCGTCGACCGGGTCCTGGTTGATCAGGATGTCGAGCTTGACCAGCGGCGATTCGCGGTAATCCTTGAACTCGTAGTCGAACGAGGCGTAGCCCTGCGAAATGGATTTCAGCTTGTTGAAAAAATCGTAGAGCACTTCGGCCAGGGGCAGGTCGTAGGTCAGGTAGACGCGCTGCGGGCCGATGTATTCCATTTTTCGGTGGATGCCGCGGCGGTTCTGCAGCAGCTTCAGCACGTTGCCCAGGAATTCGTCGGGGGTGATGATGATGGCCTCGATGTACGGTTCCTCGATCATCTTGTAGTACTGCGGGTTGGGCAGCTGCGCCGGCGACTCGATTTCATAAACTTCGCCCTTGCTCGAGGTAATGCGGTAGCGCACCGAGGGGGCGGTGGTGACGATGGAGAGGGAGTATTCCCGCTCCAGGCGCTCCTGGATGATCTCCTTGTGCAGCAGTCCCAGGAAGCCGCAGCGAAAGCCGATGCCCAGGGCCGGCGACGATTCCGGCCCGTAGGTCAAAGAGGAATCGTTCAGGGTGAGCTTTTCAATGGCCTCGCGCAACTCTTCGTGGCTGGTGCCCTCGGAAGGATAGAAACCTGCGAACACCATGGGCTGCGGCTCCTTGAAGCCGGGCAAAGGGAGCACCGAGGTCTCCCTGGCCAGGGTGACCGTGTCGCCGACCTTCACTTCCGAGATGTTCTTGATGCTGGCGATGATGTAGCCGACTTCCCCGGCTTCCAGCGAGTCCAGCGGCAGGGGCTTCGGGGCGTGCACCCCCACTTCGTTGATCTCGTACTCGGCGTTGTTGGAAAGGAACTTGATCTTCTCGCCCTTCTTCATGACGCCGTCGATGATCTTGACCAGGATGATCACGCCGCGATAGGAGTCGAACCAGGAGTCGAAGATCAGCGCTTTCAGGGGCTTCCGGGCATCGCCGCCGGGGGGCGGGATGCGCTCGATGATGGCCGGGATGATCTGGTCGATGCCGATGCCGGTCTTGGCCGAGACCATCAGCGCTTCCTGGCGCGGGATGCCCAGGATGTTCTCCATCTGGTCCAGCGACTTGTCCAGCTCGTTGTTGGGCAGGTCGATCTTGTTCATGATGGGGATCAGGGTCAGGTCGTTCTCCATGGCCAGGTAGGTGTTGGCCACGGTCTGCGCCTCCACCCCCTGCGTGGAGTCGATGACCAGCAGGGCGCCCTCGCAGGCGGCCAGGGAGCGCGAGACCTCGTAGGTGAAGTCGATGTGGCCGGGGGTGTCGATCAGGTTGAGCAGGTATTCCTCGCCGCGGCTGTCGCGCCACATCAGGCGCACGAAATGGGACTTGATGGTGATGCCGCGCTCACGCTCCAGGTCCATGGAGTCGAGCACCTGCTCCTGCATGTCACGCTTGGCCACGGCGTGGGTGATCTCCAGAAGACGGTCGGACAGGGTCGTCTTGCCATGGTCGATGTGGGCGATGATCGAAAAATTGCGGATGTTCTTCATGAAAGCAGTCCGCGGGCCAGGGCGGCGGCGCCGGCCATTCCGGCCGCGTTGCCCAGTCGCGCGGCTTCGATGCCCGTGCAGGCGAAGGCCTTGGCGACGACGCGGCGGGCCAGCTCTTCTCGCGCCGGGCCCAGCAGGGCCTCGCCGGCGGCGGCCACGCCGCCGCCGATGCTGATGCGCTCGGGATTGAGCGAGTAGACGATCTGGGCCAGCAGCACCCCCAGGAAAATGCCGGCACGCCGGAACGCCTGCCGGGCCGCCTCGTCCCCGTCCTGCAGCCGGGCAAAGACATCGCGGGAGCTGGGCGCCGCCGTGGAACCGGAATACTCCAAGTAGCTGGCGGTGATGCCGGCGGCGGAGCTCTCGGTCTCGGCGCAGCCGGCGTTGCCGCAGCCGCAGGGGCGGCCCTGGCCGTTGACCAGCAGGTGGCCCAATTCGGCGGCAAAGCCGCAGGCCCCGCGCAGGAGAGAGCCATTCAGGACAATGCCCGAGCCGATGCCGCTGCCCAGGGTCAGGTGGACGAAATGGGCCGGCCGCGGCTCCGCCAGTGCCAGGTACTCGCCAAGGGCGGCGGCATTGGCGTCATTCTCCACGGTCATGGGCAAGGCGCTGCCGGCAGCCAGGTCCTCTTCCAGGCGCTGGCCGTCGAGAAAGTGCATGTTGGGGGAGCACTCGATGACGCGCTCCTTCAGGGAGATAAAGCCGGGAACGCCGATGCCGACGGCCCGGATGTCATGCGTGCGTTTCAGCCTGGAGATGATCCCCAGGAGCTGGGTCTTCAGCTCGGGGTAGGAACGGGCGGTTTTTTCCTCCGCTTCAAGAAGTGGTTGGCCGCTGCCGGGGAAAACGGCGAATTTGACGGCGCTGGCGCCGACGTCGATGCCAAGAACGTCCATTATCTCACGCCCTTGGCGGCATATTCGCTGGGCGCGAACAGCAGGCGGTTCAGGCGGTCGACGTTTTCGTTGAAGGGCAAGGCTTGCGGCGCGGCGGGGTCGGCCGCGGCGAGTTTTTCCTCGCCCGGCTCGGCGCCGTACAGGATCTCCACGGCGTCGAACCCCGAGTTCTCCAGCAGGTAGCGCATGTATTCGGGGTGCAGCGGCCGCTGGTGGGTGGGGTCGAGGAAATAGATGCGGCTCAGGGCGAACAGGCTCAATGGGTTGATGGTCTCCAGCAGCAGGGCTGCCCCCGGCCGCAGGACGCGGAAGCACTCGGCGATGACCCGGCGCAGGTAGCCCGGCTCGAAGTGCTCGATGACCTGGGAGGAGAAAACGCCGTCGAGCGAGGCATCCGGGCGCGCCTTGAGGAAGTCCAGGGCGTCGGCCTTGACGCAGGCCAGCCCGCGCTCCCGCGCCTCCTCGAGCATGGAATCGGAGAGATCGAGCCCCAGGGGGCGCCGGCCGCTCTCCTGCAGCAGGGCCAGGAATTCACCGCGGCCGCAGCCGATGTCCAGCACTTCGCCGCCGGCGGAGAACAGGGGCAGGTAGCGGGCCAGGCGGCCGGTGATCATCTCGCTGCTGCCGCGAAAGCGCCTTTCGAAGTCGGCATACTGGAAGGGCGATAGCTGCTCCTTGACCGCACGCAGCTCTGCGGCGGCCTCGGGTGTCGGCCGGCCGGCGAACGATTCGAGCAGGCGATCGAGCTTGCTCTCCAGCTGGGCGAAATGGACCAGCAGGGTCTTGAGGTTCGAGTACTCGGCTTCGAGCTTGTCGATCTTCCATTCCAGCGATTTGAAGACCGTTGTCGAGTGGTTGTTGGCGTAGGCGTCCCACTCCTTGTCCTGGGCGGTGACGAAGTTTTCCAGCGCCTCCTGGAAACGGGAGACTTTGGCCTGGATCTCGGCGCCGTTCTTTTTGAGGAGGCCCGGCTTGGAGAGAGCGCCGGCCAGGTCGTTCAAACTGGCTTTCAGCTCATCCCGGCGGGTTTTCCTCTTCTCGATCAGGTCTTCAATTACCCTTCTCATCCTTCGATTTTTCTTCGTCCTTGTCTGTGTCCCCGCCCTTGACGGCATTCTTGAAGTTCTTGATCCCCTGGCCCAGGCCCTTGCCCAGCTCGGGGAGCTTCCTGCCGCCGAAAAGCAGGGCAATGACGACCACGATCAGCAATATTTCCCAGATTCCGAGGCTTCCGAACATCTTGGTCTCCTTTTTTTCTTATTATATGTGGGATGCCCGCTGCCGTCAAGTTTTCTCTCCAGGGGCATTGGCCGCTGCGATCCTCTGATTGACATTTTCATTCTTTTGAGGTATCAATGGCTGACAGAATTCATAGGAGGAAAAGATGAACCTGGTCGAAAGAGCGAAGAACATCATCCTGGCCCCGGCCAAGGAGTGGGACGTGATCAAAGGCGAGAACCTGACCATCGCCGACATGTTCATGAAGTACGCCGTGATCCTGGCCGCGATCCCGGCCGTTGCCGGCTTCATCGGCTACGTTGTGATCGGCATGTCCTATGGCTTCGGCACGTTCCGCGTCCCCGTGGGCACGGCGCTGGTATGGGCGATCTTGTCATATGTCCTTTCCCTGGCCGGCATCTTCTTGCTTGCTTTCGTCATCGATGCGCTTGCGCCGACCTTCGGCTGCACGAAGAACATGGTCGCCGCGGTCAAGATCGCCGTCTTCTCCTACACCCCGGTCTGGGTGGCCGGCATCTTGGGCATCATCCCCGCCCTGTCCGTACTGATGTTGATTGCCAGCATCTATTCGCTGTACCTCCTGTATCTTGGCATGCAAAAGATCAAGGAGCCGGCGAAAGAAAAGCTGATGCCCTACTTCATCGTTTCGCTCGTCGCCATGATCGTCATCTACTGGCTGGTGGGCTTCCTTGTCAGCCGCATTGCTTTCGGCAGCATGACCGGCCTGGCCGGCGGCCTGGGCGGTTTTTAGTCCCGCTTTCCGAACGCTCCGTCATGACCGGGCCGGCGTCGTGCCGGTCCGGCCTTTTTTTCCTTTTCCCAAAAGGGCGTTGAATACCCGCGGTTGACCCGCCGCCCTTTTTCTGCTAAAAAAGAGCCATG
>JAQUQF010000308.1 GCA_028749105.1 Acidobacteriota bacterium
CGCTCTGACGACAGTGATAAAGCGGCTTTTTGTCACCGTCTCCAGCTTGGCGTCCAGGTCCGCATCCGCAGCGCCCTCGACGCCAAGGATATTGCGTATGCGCAGTATGCGGAACAAAATATCGGAGTTGTCGGGCTGATTTTCATAGAGCTCCCTGGCCACGCTTTCGGCGGCGGTCAGCAGCTTGCTTTCGTAATAGGAGTCGATCAGCAGCAGGAGAATGGCGGTGTAATCGGCCGCTTGCTCTTTCTTGACAAAGGAAATGGTGCTGCGCAGGGCTTCGATCTGGGAGATGACGTCGCCGTAGTTCCCTTTTTTATAGGCGATCAACGTTTTCAGGTAGAGGGAAGAGAAATCGTTGTCTTTGAAATAGTCATTTTCCTCGAGCAGCTTCTGCAGTTCATCCAGGCTGCCCAGCTCGGAATGGCCGGCGATATACGCCTGAATGTTTTCGCGGAGCTGCCGCATCGCTCCGGCAGCGGTGCGAAGCTGGGGATCGCGCAGAAATCCGGAAATGACCTCCAGCCGCAGCAGGCGGCGGATCCGCGCCAGCTTTTCCGCATCGAATTTGCTTCCGGACTGCAGGCGGTAGTAGCCCCTGATCTGGAGCGATTGTTTGAGCAGCGCCTTGGCTTCATCCCGGGTCATCGCGCCCTGCAAGCCCAGTTCGTTCAAGCGCCGTTCCAGGACGTCCAGGGCGTAGATCTCATGCAGGTTCAACAGCTCCCGGCGCTCGGCCAGCGGGATGCCGGAGGCGACCAGCTGGTTGGCGGCAGGCGCGAAAAAAACAGGCTTTTTCTGCAGCAATTCCATGAGCAGCGGCGTATCCTGGACATAGAGCGACCACATCTCGAGCAATGGGGAAAATTCCGCCCAGGAAAGGCGGGGCATGGCATTGGCCAGCAGGCGCGAGGCGAACCCCTGGTCTCCCGGCTCGAGCAGCGGCCAGATCGAGAAAAAGACCCGGGAGCAATCCAGGGCGATCTGCTTGTTGTTGCCGCGGATCAGGGCGGCGCGCTTGAGCTCTGCGACGGCCGTGTCGAAAAAATCGCCGCCCGACGAACTCAGCTGCAGGTAGGCATTGGAAAGGTAATAACGGGACTGGTAGTCCAGCGGATTTCTTTTCAGGGCGGCCTTGAAATACGGGACGCTCTTTTTCACAGCGGCGGCATCGCGGTTCGCGGTCCCTGTCCGCAGCTGGGAGAAACCGGCTTCATTGAAAAAAACGGCGGCCAGCGGGAACAGTTTTATGCTCCGCCGCAGGTTTTTCAACCCTTTTCCGGGATCCCGGTCCTTGCCGATGGCGAAAAAGATCTCGGCACCGGACTGGAACAGGAAAAATACCCCCAGGACCAGGGCGGCGATTGCAGGTTTCCTATTTTTTTTCATTGCTGAAATCCCTGCGGTGGGTGACCAGTTTCAAGCCCAGGGCGAACAGGACGATGAACAGGAAGGCATTGGCCGGCACGCGCAAAGAAAAATCGAAGAACGAATGGAACAAAGCGGCGAACAGCGCCGTGAGCACGCCCAGCACCATGGGCTTGACCTCGGGATGGCGGCGGACGATCCACATGCGCAGCAGGGAAAAAGCCAGGATCCCCAGCAGGGCGAAAAAAGCAACGGCAGCCAGTCCGCCCATGTCAGCCAGCGTCTCGACATACTCGTTGTGGGCGTGGTTCACGAAACCCGTCTCCCTGCCGTACAGAAAATAGGCGTATTTGAAGGTGCCCAGGCCGGTGCCGAACAGGGGAAAATCGCGGAACATGGCCAGGGCGTTGGCCCAGTAGTCGATCCGGCTGATCTCCTTGTAATTGCCGGTCAGGAACTTGTTCAGGGTGCTCTGCACGCCGACAAAAACGGCCAGCAGCGTGGCCAGGATGAAGAGCAGGCGCAAATGGTGGCGGGCGCTGAAATTGACCCTCAGGTAGACCGACATCTGGGCGAAAAACAGGATGGAAAGGATGAGCACGGCTATGCCGGAGCGGCAGCCGGTCAGATAGATGCCGGCCGCCAGGACGATCGGGGCCAGGAACAACAGGATGATCCGCCGGTCATCGGCGATATGGAGTATCTTTTCGCGCAGCGATTGCCCGGGATCGAAAACATGCAAGTGGGCGAAGAGAAGCCCCAGGGCGATGGGAAAGAGCAACTCCAGGTAAAAAGCGAAATGGTCGGGATTGTAGATGGTGCCGCGCAGAAATTCTGGCGCATGGGTATCGGGCATGAAAAAGAGGAAGAACTTGCCGTTGCCCTGCCCCAGCTTCAGCAATGCGAATAGGGTCTGCGCGACACCGGAAACAACCGCCGTGCCGAACAGGATGAAAATATCGTTCTTATCCCAGTCCAGGCGCAGCAGGGCGATGAAGAACAGGGCATAAACCAGGAAACGGGCCAGGGCCAACAGCGATTCGGCCGGGATCAGGCTCAGGGCATGAAAAGCGGGCAGCGACCCGGAGATGCTCCCCAGGACGCGCGGCACGCCCGGGGAAAGCCACTTGAGCAGGAAAATGGGCAGGGGGAGCAATTGCCAGGCAAGGAGGGCGAAAAAGACGATGGCCAGGAAGCGCAACGGGCGCTGATAGAGGAACTTGAATTCCGCCTGCGGTCCCCAAAAGGCAAAAAAAGCGAACAGGGCAAAAAGGAGGAAGCACAGGGGCTCCCAGACGCCGCCCAGGCTGCCGAATGGCAGCGGCGACAGGACGAGCAGCGACTGCAGATAAATGCGCAGCGGTCTTCTGCTCATGATTCACGCTTTTTGAAGAAATCGAAAAAACTGCGCTTCGTCAGATTTCCATGGGGCTCGCCGATGTCGGGAACCGCCTCGTCAGCGAGGATGGCCGCCGGAATATCGTTCAGAAAAAGGGCGATCTTATCGGGAAAGACTTTGTGCAGCAGGCTGGGAACGAACGCCAGCTCGGGTTTGCGGCTGTCCACATCGTGGGCGTCGGAGGCGATGACGTGGACCAGATTGCCCTGG
>JAQUQF010000309.1 GCA_028749105.1 Acidobacteriota bacterium
TTCGAGCAGCCGGTCACGTTTCGCCTTCAGAAGCGCGCGGTTTTTGGCGCCGGAGATCAGCCCGGGGTCATTGGGCAGCACGGCCAGGAAGGCAGCCTCGGCCCAGCTCAGCTCCTCCGGGCCGCGGCTGAAGTAGAACCAGGAGGCCGCGTCGATGCCGACGATGTTCCCCCCGAACGGGGCATGGGCCGCATGCAGGTCGAGGATCTCGCGCTTCGAGCAAGAAAGCTCCAGGCGCAGGGCCAGGAGCATCTCGCGGACCTTTTCCAGGTAGGTGCGGGAGGGGTTCTGGCGCGCGATGCGCACCACCTGCATGGTCAGGGTGCTGCCGCCGCTGACCACGCGCCCGCGGCGCAGGTTCGCCCGCATGGCCCGGGCAAGCGCCCGCAGGTCGACGCCGCGATGGCGGTAGAAGCGGCGGTCCTCATACTCGAGCAGCGCCTGGAAAAAGCGCCCGGGCACGGCCTGCATGCGCGGGAAACGCCACTGCTCGTCAGCGGCCAGGCGCGCGCCCAGCAGGCGGCCGTCGGATGAGAAGAGGACCGGCGAAAGCGGGTCGCTGAAAAGCGGCCGCGGCCGCGACCAGTAAAAAATGAGCGAGAGGAGGACCGCCAGCGCCCCCAGGAGCAGGAGCGATCTTTTTTGCCTGCGAAAGAAAAGCTTCAGCGCGTGATCTCCACCCATTTCCCGGTGCTGTTGGCCTGGAAAGCCGGGTCATACATCGATTCCACGCTGATCCCCGGCAGGTAGAAACGGCCGCTGTACGAGGCGTTGAGCACCGCGGTGAATGTCTTCTTGGCGCCGGCGCCCAGGCTGAAATAGGTGAGGATGCGGTCGTCGCGCACGTCCTGGTAGTCGTAGTAGCCGCGCGCGGGCGCGCCCGATGGCGCGTCGCTGAACAGGCGGGGATTGGCGATCTGGCAGCCGGTGGGAACGATGTGGGTCAAGGCCAGGTTGCTCAGCGATGCCTTGCCGAGGTTGGTGATGCTGATCTCCACCTTCAGATCGCTGCCTTGGGTCAGGCGCGCCGGATCGATCGCGTTGTTCACCATGTCCCGGTAGGCAACCTCCAGGCGCAGGTTGTTCTCGTGCGCCTTCTCCGCCCCCGCCGGCGGGACTCCGGCCACATAGGCGGTCACGTACAGCTTGCCGTCGCCGGGGTTGACGACGGTCAGCTGGCGCTCCGCCGCGTTGAACGGCGAGACGGACTTCTGGAAGAAGGGAACGTCAGCTTCCACCTCCTTGGGGGCCTCGCTATCCCAGCCCATCTTGAAGCGGAAGGGCTTGGCCGGCGAGCCACCGTAATACGTGGCGACGGCCATCAGGGCAAAGGCCGTCTCCTGCGTGGAATACCAGGTATCGGCAGCCATGGCGGCGACGATCTCGGCGATGAGCTTCCCGGCGCGATCGGCCCTGCCCATCTGCACCAGGGTGCGCACCATGATCGCCTTGTCGCGGAACTCGGAGCCGAAGGTGCTGCGGTCGTCGCGGTACTTGGCGACCTGCCAGTTGCATTTTTTCAGCAGGTCTTCGGCGGCCTCGTTCTGGCCGCCAACCTGGAACGCGCCGGCCAGCAGTACGGCAGCCGCGCTTTCCAGCCGGCCGCTTTCGCGCAGGCGGTTCATGGCCCCCAGGTCGGGTTCCCGGGCCAGGGCCAGCACGAACAGGCGGAAGGCCTGGACCAGCCGTCCCTCCTCCGGCCCCTCGGTCCAGGAGTTGGCCAGCGCCTTCTGGTGCTTCTTCCAGAGGTCGAGCATGCCGGCCGGGACGTGGTAGCCCAGGCGCGACGCCTCCAGCAGGAAGTAGCCGGCATAGGCGGAGGTCCATTGGTGCGCCTCATACTCGCCCGGCCAATACGAGAAGCCGCCATTGGCCGCCTGGAAGCCGCGCATCTTCTCGATCGCCGCGGCGATGAACTTCTCCAGTTTCTGCCGCTGCCCGTCGTCCAGTTTGGTCAGGTATTTCAGATAGAGCTGCGGGAAGGCGATCGACAGGGTCTGCTCCAGGCAGCCGTGGGGATACTGGATGAGGAACTGCAGGCGCCGCTCGAGGTTGAAGGGGGGAAGTGTCGAGAACTCCAGGGTGACCGCGTTGGTCCCCTTCATCCCGATGGCCTTGACCGGGAGCGCTTGCGTCCCTCCCGGCGGCACTTCAGCATGCAGCGTTTCCACGATCCTCGGGTTGGCGGCCAGCACCGGGATGGCGATGCGGCTCTCGGCCTTGCGCGACCCGGACGTGGCCTTGATCATCACCGCCCCCTGGCCGATGCCCACCGCCGTGGTCATGGGGAAGGAGACGATCACGTCGCCGGGGCGGGAAAATTCGACGGTCTTGATCCGCGGCCCGTCGACCAGGAACCTCTCGTTGGGCTCGACCTGGACCTGCACCTTGCGGATGTCGTCGCGGCTGACGAACACCGACACAGGCAGGGCGAACGACTCGCCCGGCCGGACGACCCGCGGCATGGTGGGCAGGATCATCAGGTCCTGGCGCACCGGCACCGATTTCTCGGCGACTCCGAAAGCGCCGTCGCGGCCGGCCACGGCCATGAGCCGCACCTCGCCCACATATTGCGGCATGCGAAACTTGTGCTGCGCCGTTTTGCCGGCATCGAGCGCGAAGTGGCCGGCGAAGAGGACGACCGGCGGGAAGCGCCGCTCCTTCTTGGCGGCGCCCTCGGCGCTGCCCTGCTCGTCGCCGCCCAGGGCCAGCAGGCGCGCCAGATCGGCGCCGTAGGCCTCGGCCACGTCATCGAACAGGTCCCAGGTCAGCACGCCCAGCACCTCGCGGCTGTAGAAGCGCTTGCGCAGGTCGGGGGCGGCATAGCGCGTCAGCCCCAGCAGCCCCTCGTCGACCACGGCCAGGGTGTAGGTCATGGGGCGGCCCGACTTCTCCTGAACGGAGACGGTGAATTCCTCCAGGGGCTTCAGCTCGGCCGCCGTCTTCACCAGGGGTTCCAGGCGGGTCCGT
>JAQUQF010000310.1 GCA_028749105.1 Acidobacteriota bacterium
GACATGCAGGCGCCGGTCGTGCTGTCCCGGGAGCGGAAGCTTGGCTACCATTTCATGTGCGCCGAGGCGGCGTGGCTTCTGGACGGCGATAACAAGGTCGCGACGATCGCGCCCTTCTCCAGGCGGATCGCCTCATTCTCCGACGACGGGGTTACCTTCTTTGGCGCCTACGGGCCGCGCCTCCTGCCGCAGCTTGCCTACGTGCTGAAGACGTTTGCCGAGGACGCGGGGTCCCGCCAGGCGGTGGCGACCATCTGGCGCGAGAACCCGCCGAAAACTAAGGATTGCCCATGCTCGCTCAGCGCCCAGTGGCTGATCCGCGAGGGCAGGTTGCACTGTATGCTGAATATGCGCTCAAGCGACATCTGGCTGGGGGTGCCATACGACATCTTCAACTTCTCGATGCTCTCACGGTATCTCTTGAAAAAGCTTCCGCCTGGGCTGGCCCTCGGGGACCTGCACCTCTACGCCGGCAGCTCGCACCTCTACGAGAAGGACGCCGCGCAGGCCGCGGAGGCAGCGAGGTCCAACGAGGTCATCGAGGCCCCGATAAACCTTGCGGCGCTGGACGCGGCGCCGCCGGACAAGCTGGCCAGTGCCCTGTGGGCCATGGCGCGTCAGGAAGGCGGCAAGGATGTTTGAGCCGCATGAGCTAAATGAAAATTCTGCCTCGGAGGTCCTCTGGGACGGGGTGCCTTTCCTGCAGGAACTGCTTGCCGCCACGCGGCCGCTTGTCGTCGCCTTTGACTACGAGACCACCGGCTTGCGGCCGTTTCGGCAGGGGCACCAGATCATCTCGTGCGGCGTCAGCGCCATGCTGGGCAAGAAGCTGCGCACTGTGGCCTTCCCGCTGGAAGGTGAGGCGGTAAAAGCCCTGTGGCGGCAGGTCCTGCAGGACGTGACGATCCGTAAGGTCGCGCACAACCTGAAATTTGAACATACCTGGGGCATGCGGTGCCTCGGCGTAAAAACGGTTGGCTGGGTCTGGGATACGATGGTCGTCGCGCGGATCCTCGACAACGGGTGCGCGTCGGTCGGTCTGGAGAGGCAGGCGCAGTTGCAACTCGGCGTCGCGCCATATAAGGACGACACCGCCAAAAAGTTGCGCGCCGACGCCGGCGAGGTTGAAAAACACGGCGCCAACGCGCTAAACCAGCTGACGTTCTCCAGCCTTGACGCCCAGGTGCTGACCCGCAACGGCCTGGATGTACTCTACACGTACCGCCTGTACAGGCTGCAGCGCATGGACTTCCAGTTCACGGAGGCCAACAACTTTTTTAACAGGGGACTGCTTGCGCTGGCCGACATCGAGGACGTCGGCGTGCATGTCGACATCCCGTACTTCAGGCAGACTCTGGCGACCCTGGCGCAGGAAAAGCTGGCTCTTGAGCGCCAGGTCTGGCGGATGCCACTGATAAGGAAGTGGCGACTGAAGTTTGGAAAGAAGATAAACATCGCCTCGGTGCGGCAGCAGGCCTACATCTTCTTTGACCTCTTGAAGTTTAAGGCGCGGGAAAAGACGCCGACAGGCCTGCCCAAGGTCGACGACAAGGTACTGGCAGAGCTCGACCACCCGCTGGCGGCCTGCATCCTCAAGATCAGGCGGCTGTCGAAAGTCCAGAGCACCTACATCGAGCCGTACCTGCGCGAGGCGGTTGGCGGAGTCATCCACCCATGCTACAACCTGCACATGGTCTCGTCATACCGAAGCAGCTGCAGCAACCCGAACTTTCAGAATGTGCCGGTGCATGACCCGATCAACGGCCCGATGATCAGACGCGGCATCCTGCCATGCAAGCCTGAGCACCAGCTTGGCGAAGTAGACTATTCAGGGCTGGAGGTAAGAATCGCTGCATGCTACCACAAGGACCCAACGATGATTACTTACATCAACGACCCAACAAAGGACATGCACCGAGACATGGCCTGCCGCTGCTTCTTTCTCAAGACGGCGCAGGTAACGAAGCCGATTAGGTTTATCAGCAAGAACAGTTTTGTCTTCCCAGAGTTTTACGGCGCCTATTGGAAATCCATCGCGCCGGCGATGTGGGAGGCGGCAGGGGCACAGGCTTTGACAGATAAAACCACGCTGCAACAGCATCTGCAGGCGCATGGGATCACTGGGCTAGGCACCCTTGTAGAGGATAAAAAAGGATATTTTCATCCAAAAACTAATGATTGCTTTTATGCGCACATCCAGCGGATAGAGATATGGTTCTGGACAAAAAAGTTCCCAGTCTACGCAGCGTGGCGCAAAAGCTGGTACGACAGCTACCTGACGCATGGCTCCTTCAAGACGTTGACGGGGTTTCGCTGCCACGGTGAGATGCGCCGCACCGAGGTCATTAACCTTCCAATTCAAGGCTCCGCGTTTCACTGTCTGCTTTGGAGCCTAATCCAGATTCAGCAGTGGCTTGTCGCAAATGAGATGGAGACCAAAATCATTGGCGAGATACACGATTCCCTATTGTTCAGTTTTCATCCGGACGAGGTCCAGGTGGTCCTCAAGAAGGCGCAGAAGGTGATGTGCGAGGACACGCGACGCCACTGGCCGTGGATCATCGTGCCGCTTGCCGTTGAGGCAGAGATAGCACCGCCAGGAAAAAGCTGGGCAGAGATGGAACCTGTGGAAATTGAGTAAGAAAACTCGCTTTATAAAAACCACCGCTAAACGTATAATAAAACAAGGAGGAATGTAGTATGGAAACAGAACTGAACTGGAAGCAAGATGTGGAAGTCAACCCCCAGGCGCTTGATGTAGAGTGGGTGAAGCAGGCGGCCCTGTTCGGGCGGTACTGCGAGGCCCAGGCCCAAGCGCGGTCAGCCCTTGACCTGGCCAAGGAGCGCCTGGACGTGAAGGTGGCCGGGCTGGGCCTGAAGATCCGCGCCAACCCCGCGATGTTCGGGCTGGACAAGGTGACGGAATCCAGCGTCCAGTCGGTGATCCTGCTCGACGCCGAGTGCGCCAAG
>JAQUQF010000001.1 GCA_028749105.1 Acidobacteriota bacterium
CGCCCACGCCGCCGCCGCCGCCGCCTCCCGCGCCGCCGCCCACGCCGCCGCCGCCCACGCCGACGCCGCCGCCTCCTCCCATGCCGCCGCCGCCGCCGCCGCCTCCCGCGCCGCCGCCGCCGATCTGTCGGCTCCCGACAGCCACGCTTTCGCCCAAGTGTGCCATTGGGTATCTGATTTTGGTGTCACCTCTTGCGCCGCCAAAATGGCATAACGAACGCGCTGCTCAATCGTGACAACCGGGAGCGCGATTTGCTTGATTGGACGCATCCGAGTCCAACCCTCTTTCATCTGCCCGTCACGCAGATTCTTGCCCGCAACCTCGACCGCAAATCCAAGCGGGTCACGGATGTTGGCGTGGATGGGGTTATGCAAAACAGCCAGCAGCGGGTGGATGTAGTCATGCAGCCACCCGGGGCCGCACAGTTCGCCGTGGCCGTCTGTTTCCTTCCACTCCCCGACGGTCCACCGGCAGCCGCCGTGGCTGGTCATGTCCTGACGCAGCAACTTATAACGGATTTTCATGCAAACTTCCCTTTCTTGGCGTCCCAGCGGACGCGGATGCCGCTTTTTGTGGCGTCTTTTGCGAGATATGCACGACAGTTTTTCGTCACAACCGCCAACAATCCGTGGTTGTTGAGGTAGTTCAGCACCCGCGCCGCCTCGTTGCCACGCTCAAGACGGTAGCGGCCGATGGTTTCCCATTCGTTATCGTGCAGGGCCGCGCGCTGGAAACTCGCCCCAGAGACCACACCGGTTTCGTTGGCGAACTGTATCCACACCCGCTCCGGCAGTTTCTTGCTCATTTCTCCACTCCTCTGATGCGGTCAATCATAAAAAACGCACCAAACACTATGCCAATCGTGCCCCCGACAAGGGCCATGGTTCCACCCGCAAGGCGAACACCCACCCAGCCGCCCATCATAAAGGCCCCCGCCAACGCGACCATGCGATACAGCACATACAGCCAACCCAAAACGCCGTGGATGATGCACCAGAACACGGAGTGGTTCGTTGTCCACGACAACACTATTGCGATCGCGGTCCCCATCCCTATCCCGCAGGAACTACCCTTGCTCACTTCGCGCCCTCCTTTTTCAGCAGCTCATCCACAAAGTTCAGGTGCGTCCGGGCTTCACGCACAAGACCGCGCTCAAGGTCTTCTTTTATGCGCTTGAACAGACTGTCCCCGGTAACACGGCATTTTTTCAAAGCCCAGCGAACGCCGAGCAAGCGCACAACCAACTCAGCAACGAAGCCTTCATGGCTACTTACAACCCCCCTCATTTCGCGCCTCCTTTCACGCACTTTGCCCTCCTTTTCTTCCAGCCGCCTGCCGAGTGGATCCTCTTTGCTCATAATTTTACGACACTCCTAACCGATATGTGTTCAGCCGGGCCGGCTCGGCGCGCGCGCACCCCCCCCCGCCCCTGCGCGCTCCCGCCCGCACCCGCCCGCGGTCGCCCCGGCGCGCGCTCGCCCGCCCACGCTCGCCCGCGCCTGGGCGCCCAGGCCAATCAACCACCAGCTCGCCACCACTCTCCCTGGCCACCCCGTGCCCGGCCAGCGCCAGGTCGGCGCCGATCCGGATCTGCCGGCCACCCTGGGCCCCAGGTCAGGCAAGGTCCACCGCCGCCGGCGGATGATGCCCAGGACGCCCGACCGGACCATCCCCAGGATCACCGGCCGCCGCCGCCATTGATTCCGCGCTCGCATATTCACCCCTTGCATAGTCGTATAATCTTTATTATGAGTTGACCTCGCAATCCATAAAGCTCTATTTTGCAAGCACTTATGACTTCTGAAGATTTTGACCTTTGCATCTCCAAAATCATGATTTCATAAACCCTTGTAATTGTGTGAATTATGGAAGTCGGTGGGGAGCGCTCCCAGCGCCAGGTTGGTCAGGTGGTCCCCCTGGATCGCCCAGGTCGGCCCCAGGATTGCTATCCAGCCGGACCCCAAGATTCCCCTGGCCGGCACTATCCGCGTCATTCCTGGCGGGTCCTGGCGTTTCCCTGGTCGCGCTATAGGGTTGGTCGCCGGCCGGCTGGACCTCCGCGCCATCAGGATCACTCGCGGCCTGGCGATTGGGATCCCCGGCCGGGCCCAGCAGCTTCCCCTTTGCCGCCGGCCTTTCCTCCTCCAAACCGATACGTGGTAGATTGTCCAGATACTCTCGGACATCCTCCGGCGTTACTTCGCGCGTGGTCTCCACACGCACGGTGGGCCCGCCAGAAAGCAACTCTGATTTATCAGTCAGGATGCCCGCCAAAATCCCCAGATCGCGCGCAGGAATCTTTCGTGCGCGCTCATCATCAGACAGTAGTTCAATGATCCCCTCAACACACATGCGCGATGCTTCCCTACTCAAGGAAGCTATCCTTTGTTTTTCTATTGCTACATTCGCGGGCTCGCGCGCTCTGACCGCCAACACGGTGTGCGGACTCACGCACAGGATTCGCGCTATCCGCTGGACTCCTATTCCCTCCGCGCCCAAGGCAATTATGGCTCGATACTTTTCAGGCTCCGCAGAAAAAAGACGCGCCGCCGTGAAGGTTGGATTACGGCCACTTTCCTCCTCCTGAAAAAGACGCGCTGGCATCTGATCAGAAGAAAACAGCATAGGCTGTTGTTGTATCAACGATTCCGACATAACTCCCTCTGGACCTTACGCCAGTAAAAAACGGTCGCTGGTTTCCGATCGCCGCGGGGCCCACCATTCCAGATGCGCGCAATCCGCTCTGGACTGGCACTTGGTCCGGCGTAATGGCGAAGGTAAAGCTCAGCTATTCTGAGCGCGTGGTGGGGCACTAGCGCCGCGTGATGGGTGTATTGGGTGCCATAGATCCGATTGACATCCAGCACTACCGCCTTATGGATCTGCATGACCCCCAGGGCCCGGCCCTGATCGCCTACCGCGGCCGGGTTATTCCCCGACTCGACGATGATCATCGCCGCCAACAGTTGCGCCATCACTTTCCACCCCCATCAGGCACAGGGAAAAAAAAGACGCCCCAGTTGCGCCGAACAGCGGCAGCTAGGACGCATGAACCATCAGCGGCCAGGTAACGGTTACCGGCCCAGGCAAGGACTTCTTGAGGCTGGCCAGGGCGGCCAGGATGCTGCTTAACGAGGATTGATTGCGGAAGATTTCCGCGATCAAAGAAAGCGGCGACGACTGAACTCAGCGGCCCCTTTGACATCACACCACCCAATCAACATCAGTAGGTAAAAGGATTCCCTACCGTAAGTGGTTGATTATCAAAGATTTGCAGAATGATAAGATTTATGCGACGTTCGCAATCTTACCGTTCTGGAGTCTTTGATACATCAACCGGGAAAAATCTCCCCAACTAAAGGCAAGCTACAGGCCGACGCTCATTCTGTCAAGATTTATTTTCAATTATTTTAGCCGAAAGATTCTATCGGAAAATCTAGCTCGTATCGAAGAAACTATCTGATCGTCCGAACCGTAGGTGGCCAACAAAAACATTGGATCCAATTCCTTATATTCAGCGCCTCCAGCAACTCTACTGAAGTAAGCAAACCGGATTTGGATGGCGACGGCATGATTCGATTTCAATACAGTTGGCCATACCATCATAAAGGGAAATATAGATTTTGCTGCATCTTGTGATGTAGGGAAAAGGTGGAATCCATGCCGCAATAACTCATCCCTTATTGCTACCCTGATCTTTATGGCAACATCGGGCTCGGATCCTTCCTCCAATTCCGTGACATATGCATACTGCGGTTGCTGATTCAATCCTGGAATCAACGGCGCCAAGGCCGGGCTCGGACTCGCCGGAGCGGGCGGCGCCATCTCCGGCACGGCATCGCTTTCCCAGAAATTAGAGGTGGCGTTGGTCGGCATAGACTCCAGCTCAAAACCTGGCGGTAGTTCTGCCGATTTAAAACCCGGCGGCAGCCTGGGATCAGCGGCAAAGGCCACCACTACAAGTCCACAACAAAGGCAAATCAGGAGCATTGGTTTCATAACTCCCCCCGTTGCCGGGCCCATCGGATCTTGGCGGCCCTAATCGCCGCCCGGCGTTTTCTCGCTCCTCGGCCGGCGTGGCCGCCAATCTTCCCCCAGGCGACTGCGGCGGCGTGGGTAATGATAGCGGTCTCAATCACCGTCCCGCACTTTGGGCAGATAACTTTTCCGCTGTTCATTCTTCCTCCTTTTGCGCTCAGCGGCCCGCTCGGCCGCATACCAGCGGGCCATAACCCAAAAGACCTTCGACAGCGCCGCCCGATATGTAATGCGCCGGCGCTCTTCCCGCAAGCCTAAAATGTCCCCTGGCTCCAGACTTACAATCAGCCGCCGCCCAGAGGCTAATGGCCGCTCTCCGCGCCTTTTCACCGTCTTCTTTAGTCCTGTCATGATACACCCCTTAATATGGCGGCCAAGCGGGCATCGTCCGCGTCAATACGGCGTTGCAGCGACTCCGCCGCCCGGAAGTCTTCCCCTGCCACAAACCATTTGATTTCCTCGATGTGCTTCAAGATCAGGCGGGCCTTGTTGACCCCGAAACATACACCGTGATCCCTGGGATCCTCCTTCAAGATGATCGTGGGATGCCCGTGATACTGCGATCGTTCTGCACTCATAGTTCCCCCCTTTCTTACCAACCCTATAGAGCAACTTTCATGCCAAGCAGCTTCGTATATGACAAGAATACATAATCCCCTTATATTTCGACGCTTTTAGTTTTCGCCTGGGCACCAATCCGTAGCAGCTTCGCAAAAATGATATTGTAATTCCGCAAAACTGCTACGCGGCGGGGTGTTTGGACGGCTAACGCCGGTCTTCTATGACCGTTTGTAGGCGCTGATATTTCTCGGCAGAGGTGGGAGCCTGGAGACTGGTTCGCAGGTCCAGAGGTAGAAGTTTGGCGATTTCTTCTTTCTTTACCGACTCCAGGAAGTTTGCCGCATAATGCCGCTTGATTGCCAGCGCCGGCGGTAATGGCTGGTTGGGATACTTCTGGAGCAGGTATGCTCCCTCTGCCAGTTTGACTCTGACCTCCGGCGTCAGAACATCTTGGAGCCGCCTGGTGCGCTTGAATGTCGCCATCATCTTATCTATTTCCAGCCGATTCTCGGCCATCTGATCCCCTGCTGACTTCGAACTCCGCGCCAGGTATTCCTTGTAGCCTACATTGGAGACCTTGAGCCGCCGCCCGAGACTGGCGGCCACCAGCGGGATCCGCAAAAACTTTTCAATCCCGCTGGTGGGCAGGTCCGGATTGGTATCAAACCGCCCGAGTAACCCGCCCAAGCTCTGATTCCACTCCATTTGTGCGACCTTGATCGCGTCCTCGGGCCCGATCTCCCGGGCCTCATCCCGCGATAGCATCGGCCGCCCGCGCGCCATGGGATTTCCCCCGCCGGCCAGGATCAGGCCGTCATAGAGCATCTTGGTCATGGGGTTTATGCCTGGCAACTGTCCACCGGCGAACGAAGCCAGATTGCCGGCCACCTGCTTCCAGTCCTGGGCGGGCCCGATCCCCGCGAGCGCGAGCGCGCTGTTGGCCAGGGCCGCCACTACCCTCTCGGGTTCTGCCCAGACATGCCGGTAATAGAGGACTTTGCGCTCTTTCCTGTCCACCCAGCACAGAGGGATGCAGAGATAATTCATTTTATCAGATTCAGAGATGGAAAGATCCATTTCTTCGGATTCGTTACGCTTCTTCCGGCCGGCCAGCCACATCCCCAGGCCGCCAAAGACCAAGGCCCGCAGCGCCAACGGCCAGATCACCCGCCGGGCAGAGTTCCAGGCAAATTCGGCCGGCCGGTTCCGGGCTGTCCGCCAGAGCGAGCGCGAGCCCTCTTTGATTGCGTTGTAGAACAGAACAGCCAGGCGGATGTTGGGCGTATAACTCCCCTTTTCGAGGAAATCAGGCGAGCCGCTCATCATTCGCACCGTAATCCTCTTTTCCCATTCCGGCATATCGGGTTGGTATTTATCCAGGTGTTGCATCCCGGCAATCTTGACGGTTCGCTCTAAAACCTGGCCATATTCGCCCTGGTGCTTGAGCCAGTCTAGCATCACCCTAAATAATTCCTTGTCCCGGGTGCTGTCCAGGGGATCCAGGCCGCGCCGTTTCATTTCCCGGATAAACGGATCCGTCTCCGCGCCTTCGCCCCAATATCCTTCGCTACGGGATATGACCATCCCGCGCTTGAGGGCCAGCATGGCCAGCGCGTTTTCCCGCCCCGCGTATTGCTGGTGGGCTGCCCGGAAGCTCGATAATGCAAACTCCCCAAAGGCGCCCCCGGTCCCAGGCACGTATTCCCGCCAGCGCCGCCAGGTCCCGGGCATCTGGAAGTTGAACGCGCCGACGTCTCGGGGAAAATTGGTAATAAACCAAAACCACGGATTCTTGGCCGTGATCCCGGAGGCGATCACGTCGTTGGCCACCTGGAGCGCGCCCTGGGCCAGGGAATGGGTCATAATCGAGTTACCCCGATTCCATTGGTCCACCAGGAAGCGCGGGGCATACCAGGCGTATAGCTCCCCTTTGTGTATGCAGTAAATTGTTCCAATCCGAGCATCATCGCGTTCAATAAACTCCAGCCGCCGCCCGGTCCATTGTTTCTCTGCCTGCCGAAATAGATCCTGGTATGGCGAGTTGAGCATAGCCTGGATGGCCACCCATTTAGCGCGTTCTTTATACATCCAGTTGATCAGCGCGGCGCCCTTTAGTAGTGTGGCGCTTTCGGGGTTGGCAATCGGTCCGGTCATGCCGATTTGACGATAAACTTTATTCCCCACGCCCGATCCCAGCCGGTTGTTAAGCGCCTGCTGCAGGCTATCCTCGGTCTCATTCCAGCGCCCGCGGACCGCGGCAAACGTGCAATATACGCGGTTGTCTTCCAGCCATTTCTGGAGTGCTTCATCCAGGATCTCAAACTCCCTGGCCTGGCCGACGACCTCTTGCTGCCAGATCTCGGAGAGCTTCTTCTGCGAAGCTTCCAGGGCCGCAAACCGTTCCGGCCCCAGGTTGCGTTTCAATTCCTCGATCCGTTCCCTGGCGCTTTTCGGCGTGGCCAGCCAGGGGTTGGCCAGGTTCATCCGGCCGCCGGTGGAGTCCCGCCATTCGTAGCCTACCCGCAGCAGGAAGTCATACTCCCCGCGATCCTTCCGGTTGAGCCCCAGCTTTTCGCTGGGCGCCACCACTTCGGAATTGACGCGCGCGGCAAATCGTTCAATGGGCGCCCCGCGGTAAAGGTAGTCGGAAAGCGCTCCCAGGGCCGGGCCGCCCTGGTCTTTGGGCAGGCGTTCCAGCCGCCATTGGTAGGGCCGGAAGATCCGGTCCAGTTTCATGCTGAATTCTTCCTGGCGCTCCATCCTGGTTGGCGCCAGGCTGGATTGGATCACCAGCAGTTGGTCCTGGGCTTCCATGTCCGCGCGCAGGTTGCGGACCCAATCCTCGCGCGCCGTGCCAGCCTTGATCTTCTCCTGAATCGCATCGTATTCCCGCTTGAGCGCCGGGCGTTGTTCCAGGTATTCGTAGAACAGGTGCGTGAATAGTGGCGCGCGCTTGTGGACCGCCGCCGGGTTATTGAGCAGGGCGCTGACCGCCTCGGCATACATCTCCTCGGGCTTGTCGTAGTAGGGCTGCCATTCTCCTCCTCCGCGCCACCAGAGGATGAGGTTCTTGAGTTCGGCCTTGACCTGGCCTAGCGTGATCATGCCGCGGCGATCGGTTTCACGCTTGACCAGTTCGGCGTAATGCTGGCTGACCTGCTTCTTCCAGGCGTCCCGTTGGCCAGCGGGCGGCCGTTTGCCAGCGCGGCGCTCGGCCTCGCGGCGCAGTAGCCGGCGATCCCGATCCGTCAGGGCTGCTTCTGGCGTGGCGGGCGTCTTGGCCATGGCCTCTTTCAGGTAATTTCGCAGCGCCGCAATGTGTCCAAAGAGGTTTCCGCGGCCGTCAATCATCTCTTGTGGCAGCCAGTCCCCGAAATGTCCCACCTCGTGCATGGCCACCTTGGCGGCCAAAAGCGGGCCCTCGGCCAGGGCTTTCTCGACCTGGGCCTCAAAGAGCATCTTGTAACGCTCCCCGGCCGCGGCGCGCAGCTCTTCGGGGGTGGCCGTGGCGGGCAGGTTGAGCTTTGCCCATTCCTCGGCGTCTTGGGCCATACGTTCCTTCTCGTCCGGCTGGACCAGGTTGAAAATGCTGGCTTTGAGTTCAATTTCCCCCGGGGCGCGCAGTCGGAAGAGCCCCAGGACGCCGCGCTGGTTGCCGCGGAAGCGCTCTTTGATCTTCATCCAGCCGCCGCCGGTCAGGACGCGGAAGAGCATCCCCACTTCCGGCAGTTCCATCGGGACGACGCTGTAATTGGGATCGTCCGCGATGGGGATCTTCTCGACCGTCCCCGCCTGCCCCAGGCCGGGCCCCGGCCAGCCGGCGCCGTAGGCGTCCGCATGCTCCTCCCCGCCCGGCCCCACGGTGCCCAGCTCCCTGCGGCCGCCGCGTTTCGGCGCGGCCGCCGGCTCGAGGTCGCTCATTTCTTTGCGGCCGGCTTCCACTTCCGGGATGAAGGCGGCCATGTCCACGTCTGCGCCGTTCTGGGCCATGAGCGCCACGTCCAGCTTCCGCTGGAGCACCCCAATCCGCTTCTGATCCCCAAAACTTGAGGGGGCGGTAAGGAATTGTGCATGGCTATTGCTCTTGGTGGTGCGCCGGCTGATTCGCCCCAGGAGTTGCTGGAAGACGTCCCCCGAGAAATCCATGGAAAGCACCAGCATTGTCCGGGGTTTGTCCCCTACCCGGTCGTCGAGGTTGACTCCCGTTCCACCGCTTTTAGCGGTCATGACGGCGACCGGGACCTTGTCCTTCTGGAAAGCGTCAATGGCGGTGGTTTTATCGCCTTTGCCGAATATACTCGCAAACGGGATCTTGGCGGCCTCGAGCGCCTTGACCAGTTCCGTCGCGCTACCCGGAATGGTGTAATGCTTGCCGACCTGGGCATCCCAGATTTTCGCCAGCTTGAGTTTGCTCTTGATCATCCAGTCTGAATCTCCCGGCGCCGGTGCCGGCCGCCGCAGGCGTTCAGAGGCGTTGACGGAATCCACCACGATGATCACCTTCTGGCCGGCGGCCAGGGCTTCTTTGGTGCGGCGTATGGCTTCCGGGACCTTGTGCGGTTCGGCCAGGTGGGCCATGGCTTGTGTCCGCAGGCCGCTTAAAATTATCCGGTATTTGCTCCTTGGGGGTAGGCTCCGGATGGCTTGGTCATAATAGGCCAGCATCCGTTGTTCATGCTCGGCCACTTCGCGCGGCATTTCAACGTTGGTTCTCTCCAGTTTGCCCAGGAATGGATATTCCCGGCGGATCATGGCGCCGTTCTTGATGGCGCCCAGGCGCATAAGGGCCAGGTTTTGCTTGATACGTGGCCAGTCAAATCCCTGCAAGGGGACGACCACTTCCGTTATTTCGCCAGTTTCGGGATCCTGTTTCTCCTTAATCTCAAATCCCAGCAGGTTTGCGATGTAATCGGGTTGCAAACCGGTGATCTCGGCCATGAAATAGGCCGCGCCCGTTGGCCGGTCCATCGGCGTTGCGGTGGCAAAGACAATAAACTCCGCGCTGCGGACCAGTTTCTTGCTGGCTATGGTTTTGCTTGCCAGGGAGTTCTTGAGGTTGTGGCTTTCGTCCATCATTACCACGTCAAACTTCCTCCCGGCGATTGGATGCGTCGTCGGTTTCACCTGCTCCAGATGCTTGAGTGCGACCGGATTTTCCCCGCTGACTCCTGTATATGTGGCCAGGTAAAACCGATTCAGATCAATCTTCAGGCGCTTGGCGTCGTCCAGGAAGCTTCCTTGCAGGATTGATTTTGCCTGGGTCACGATCAGGATCTTGGATTTCCCGCCGCTCTGTTCGTATAGTTCGTTGGCGGCTGCCAGCATTTCGGTGGTCTTGCCCAGCCCGACCCCGTCGCCCAATAGATAGCCGCGCTGCTTCTTCTTCGCCCGGGTGAGGATGGCGTTGACGCCCAGGCGTTGCTCTTCGCTCATGTCGTATTTCCCGCGGGGGACTATTTCCTCGGGTTGGGGGATGTCGGCCTGGTTGACTACGATCAGGTCCGTGCGTTCCTTGCCGGGCCCGGGGATAAACTTCTCGCGCGGTTTGGTGTCGTCAGCGGCTTCAATCTTGCCTTGCTTGACCTCTCCCCAGACGGCTATCTCGCCGGATTGAATCATATTTCCGGCCAGCTTGGCGATTTCCTCGTATTTGCCCGCAAAGCGTTCACCATAGCGGGCCAGGACCGCCTGGGCGGCCTCGGGTGTGATCAGCGCCGGCGCCTGGCCGGTTTTCTGAGCGCTTTCAACCGCCGCGGCGGCGACCGCCCGGGCCCCGGCGCGGAGTAACTTTTCTTGTTCTTGGCTGTAGTCCGCGGGGGCCTCACCGAAGCGCTGGGAGTGGGCGGGCATGCCGAAGGTCAGTTCCGGCCGGTGTGCGCCGGGCTGCGGTAGCTGCATCTCTTGTCGCAGGCTGCGGCCCAGGGTGGAGACCACGTCCAGCAGAACGTTGTTGTCCAGCGCTTGCCGCCAGGTGGGCAGGTAGCGCTCGAATTGCTCGGGGGTTACCGCGGCCAGCAGGCTGTTGGCGCCTGTCTGCCGGGCTAGCCGGCGGGCGGTGGCCTGTTGCCGGGTGAGATTGTCCTCCAGCGTGGCTTCCTGGAGTTCCGCCAGGCAAACGACTTTGCCCGGACTGGTTATGCCGATCATGAGGATGGTATTCTTCGGCCGCTGACCGTAGGCCGCGTTGATCTGTATCACCTGCAGTTCGCTGCCTATCTTGGCGCCTAAAAGCGGATGGGGTGTGTCAGGGGTCAGCAGGGGATCCGGGGCGGCGGCCAGGGCTTGATCTTCGATGATTCTATAGTTGCCTTCCGGGTCGTAGTATCCGAATTTGCCGTGATCGCCCACCAGGGCGCCTTTCATCCGCGGTCCTATGAGTTGCCGCAGCGCAACCGTCATCTGTTTGTCTTCGGCGCTGGTGCGCTTCACGTCCCCGCTCGGGTGGTTGTGAAAGGCCATGATTTCAAGGTCAAGCTCTTCGGCCAGTTGTTTGATCGGGATGGCGATCTCATCGTAATTCCGGGGCATGTGGACTGCGCCAGGCAGGCGGCTGGTAATGGGTAAGTCCAGCACCACCTGGCCGCTGGCGCGGTCGGATGCCAGCAGGTGAAAGACCTCTAACCGCGCGCAGCGGGCGGCGCGGACGAGTTGCTGGATGCCGGCCAGGGTGTTGAGTTGGTGGCCGATCAGCGGCGCGACGCCGTTGAGGGAGAGTTCGTAGGCAATGCCGCGGCCGGTAAGGGTGAGCCGGCGTGGTAGTCCGGGGTGCTGCGGGTCAGATACCCTGCCGCCTGAAACCTCGCTGATCGCTTCGAGCGCTGTTTTGATGTTGGCGACTTTGTCTTCGCCTGCTCGTTGGGGGTAGTCATTGAAATCCAGCTCCAGTTGTTGATAGTCCTCGCCGGGTTCGGAATATCTGGTTGGTGCTGCGGTCTTTTCTATCCGGGCGCGGAGTTCCGGGCGTAGGGCCGGACGCTCCCAGATAAAATCTGGCATGTGGCCGATTTCCGGGAAGGGTTCGGCGCTCCACCCCTTTGCGATGAGATCGGTTACCTCAGGATCCAGGGTAAAGATTTCGGCAGGGGATACACCCCGTTCCACGGCCTCTTTATACCATTCCCGGCCGCGCGCGGTTTGCAGACGCTTGATCGCCCAGGCCGTCTTTTCGGTGCTGTAGATGTAGATGAGCCTTTGGTTTTCATAGGTGTCCGGCTTTAGGGACGTCATTTCCTCGACCACCTGGGCCGGGAAGGGACTGTAAATATCCGGCTTTTCTAATAGCCTACCCTGGGTTTTGGTGGCGTCAAGGAATAAATCTGGCTGCGGCGGCGGCAGGACCACCGGGACCTGGCGGGCCAGCCAGCGAGTATGTTTGGCCGTGGCTAGCTGTATCCTGATGCTGGCTTCCTCTTCCGTGATCCTGCCTTCGTCCAGGGCGGTGATCAGGGCCTTGGCCTTCTGAATCATTGCCCGGCTGGCCAGCCCGGCAGCATCCCCCGTCGCCGGGCCGGCCAGCTCCATCCCGGCGATCTCCTCGATCTCCTGGCGCGCCTTGGTCTTGGGCTTTTCGGACGGGAATAGTTCCGGCTGGGTGAAAAGCGCGTTGTATGCCGCCGGGACGTCGCGGACCGTTACCACCGGCGCGCCAAAGGTGTCTTCCGGAAGTTCCTTGCCATACTTTGTAGCCGCTTCGCCCACCTTGGGCGGGTTGATCAGCGCGTCTAGCTCGTCCAGGGCCGCCTGGCTCAACCCCACCGGCCCCGCCGGCGGCTGTCCTGGCGTGGGCGTTGTCGGGATCCCGGCCTCGGCCGGCGGCGCCGGCGGCTGTCCTGGCGTGGGCGTTGTCGGGATCCCGGCCGCGGCCGGCGGCGGCTGTCCGGCCGCCAGGGATTCAGGGAAGCCTTCCATCCCGCGGCTGATATGCTCCAACAAGTCAATCTTGACGGTGCTGGGTGGTTTGCCGGTGAAAAGTTCAAGCTGGTCCTTGCGGACCTGCACGGCCATTTGTGCATATTTCTCCAAAGCCTCCCGGAGTTGTTTGGCGCTCTTGGCTTGGGTGAGGATCAACGCCAGGCGGCGCTGTTCGGGGCTGGCGTTCTTGAACATATCGAGCTGCGAAAAGAAGAGCTCCATTGTCGGGAAGGTTCCTTCCGTGACCAGGCGCTTGCCTTCCAGGATGAATGGCATGGTGGCGCTGATCTCGGGGGCCAGATCAAACTCCGGCCGGGTGGCCTTGAGGCGCGCCAGGACTGGCGTGGCGGCGGTGATACCGCGCAGCATGTCCTTGACCCGGTATTCTCCGGCGCGTTCCAGGAGCGCCGCGACCGAGTCGTGAACGCCTGGATCATCCCGTAACAGCAGGGCTAGCAGGGCTCGCTGGATCCGGGCCTCGGTCTTCTCTGGCAAAAGCAGGCCGCGGCTGTCGAAGAGATCGCTGGAGTCGTCTATGCCCGCCAGGAATCCCTCAATAAAGCTCTTATTGCTGGCCGCTGTAATCTCGCCGCTTTCCGGCAGATTCATGGCCGCCAGTAGGTTCCCGGCGCTGATTACCTCGGCGTCAGCCAGGGATTTCTCGGATTCGGACATCGTCTGCGTTACCGCGCGGTTGCTTTCTCGCGCGAAGTCCGGCGCGTCGGTGCCGGTGTAACTGCTGATAATGCGCGCCACAAACGGCTTGGTCATACCTGCCGGTGGCGGCCCGATCTTTACTTTCTGCGCCAGGGCAGCAGAGTAGTCCTTCAATGCCACCTTCCGGGGGTCGTTGTCGTCCAGGGCATAAACGTCCTCCAGGGTGTCCATGCGCCCGTAACCGGCCACCGGCCGACCTACGGCGGCGTCTATCATCGGCGCGCCGTAGTCGCTGGTGGTGGATTCTCCCAGGCGGTCAGGAGCGAATTCCTGCAGTCGCCGGCTCCGGCTCATGGTGTAGATCTTCCGCTGGCGGTTGCGTTCCTGCAGCCCGGCGAGTTGGGACGCGTTGATGTTCCGCGCGGCTTTGACCTGGGGATCGTCCAAATCCAGCCAGGCGTAATAGCCTTCCGCCACCTTCCCGGGGACCTGCGGCGCTTGCACACGGAAGCCTACCACCCCCGCCGGCGCCGGCGGGATCCGCACCTGGGGCTTGACCACCGGCGCCAGGGGCGGCACGGCCGGCCCGGCGGCCGGCGGCGTGGCGGCTAAAGCCTGCCGGATCCCCGCCAGGGCCGGGTCTGTTCCCGGCAGGGCCGGCAGTAACCCCGTCCCACGCCGGGCTTCGGGCGCAGGGCCCCTGGCGGCCAGGGGTTGCTGTTCGATTCCGATCCCGCGCGCGCGGGCCAATTCCGCTTGGGCCGCCTTGTCGCCTTTGCGCGCCCGGGCCGCCAGATCTTTCTGCCGCAATGCTTCCGCGCGTTCGGCGCCTTGGACTTTCTCGCGCCATTCTTCGCGGAATCGGGCGGCATCTCCCCAGGCTTTGGCCAGTTCTTTGTCTTTGAGATAAAGATCCACCTGCTGCTGGGCCCGAGCGTCCCCTTGCATGGCCGCTGTTACCCAGGTGTTTGCTGCTTTTGCGTCTAAGCCTTGCTTGATCAACTGGCTGACCGCCTGGCCAGCCAGGACTTGTTGCACCATATCCGGGAGTTGCATGCCAACGAGTAGAGCAAAGGTGTTGCGGACGTCTTCGCTGGTTACCTCCTGCCCCATGGCTTTCTGCGCGGCAGAGAGTTCCAGGGTTCTGAGCCCGGCGCCGGCAAGTTGCTTGGCCACCCTTTGGAACGCGCCGCCTTGGGGCGTAAACCATTTCGGCAAGGGCGTTCGCAAGAGTATTCCCGAGACCGCCGATGCTCCCAGGCCTTGCATATCCCATTGTGGCTTCTCGCCGGCTGTAACCCGCATATCATTGTCAAGCATCTGGTGCTGTAGGTTGAGGAGTGGCAAGCCTACCCATGGGACGCTGGCAATCAGCGCGTCGCCGCCCAGCGCAAAGCGGGGAATATCCTGGAGCAGAGTGTCCGCCAGGGAGTTGCCGGTCCCCAGCTCTCCCATCCGTATAGCGGCGTCCTTGACTTCCTGGGGCGTGAACACTTCTTTCCGGCGTTCACCGGTAACGGGGGAATAGTAGGTTTCCGGGTGCGTGGCCAGCTCAAGACGTTGGGTTACATTCCGGACGGCCTTCCCGGCGACTGATGGCCCGAAAACCCCCAGAAATGGCTTTCCAAGCGCTTCCCGGAAGAATCCGCCGCCACGGGCGTATTCCCGGGCTTGAACCTCCAGGGGTTTCGGCGGCGGCGGAAATAGCCGTTCCTGGACGCGCTGCAGCACGGATTTGGGTTGATCGGGAGCCCGTAGAACGGGGCCCTCTTCCGGCTGCATGGCGGCGGCGGTCTCCATCCAGGCTTTGGGATCTGTCGGCTCCGGCGGGATCGCCAGGTAAGGCATCAGATCCTGGTCCAGCCGGATTAGCTGCTGGGGTTGGACGAATTCAGCGGCCTTTGTGGAAAATTTCGGCGGCGGCGGGGAGATCGCCACCTCCGGCGGCTGGCTGACCCCGACCGGCGGCGGGGCGCCCTGTAAGAGGGTCTCACCTGGCGGCAGCTCGGCCTGCGGCGGAATTGCCCCAGGCGGCTCAAAGCTAAACCCCGCCGGCAACATCTCCAGCTCAAACCCAGGCGGCAATTCCCCCTGGCCGGCCGGTGGCGCTTCCAGCTCAAACCCAGGCGGCAAGGCCGCCGGGTCAGCCTGCTGCACCGGTGGCGCCTCCAGCTCAAACCCAGGCGGCAATTCCCCCTGGCCGGCCGGTGGCGCTTCCAGCTCAAACCCAGGCGGCAAGGCCGCCGGGTCAGCCTGCTGCACCGGTGGCGCCTCCAGCTCAAACCCAGGCGGAAAATCTATCTGATCCCGTTCCATGGCTTATGCTGGCACCCATTGCCCGTTACGATATACCATCCTCGCGCCGGTCGCCTTATTGACGGCTGTCGAGCCCTCAATAGGCTTCGGTCCCGCGGGCGCTGCGGGCGCCGCCGGTGCGGCGCTGCCGGCTGGCGGCGGGGCCACTTGCGGCCCGGCTTCCTGGGCTGGCGGCGGTGTGCCGGAAAACTTGCTGCTCATGAATCCCATCATTTGCTGCATCAAACCCGGCTCAACCGGGGTAACTTCGACATTCGCGGCAGCATTCTGTAGCATTTCCATCAAAGGATTGGGGCTCTTTAGGACCTCCATGGTGTCGGCGTTCACGATCATGTTGCCCATCTTGACAAAACGATGCGTCTTACCCTGGCCATCGGTAACGGTATATTGCGGCATCTGCTGTTTGTCCTCAAACTGCTTTGCTTGCTGCTGCAGTTTCAGGGCCGCCTGGTCAAGGCGCTTTTCTCCCAGATCCTTCTGGAGTGCCAGCCGGGCTTGGTCAGCGGCGGCTTTCCTGGCTGTCTCTTGTTCCCGCGCTCTGGCCTGGGTTTCGGCGGCTTGGACACGCGATTCCCCGGTGGCCTGCGCGGCCGCTACCCGGGCTTCGGCCGGTATGCGCGCTTTTGCCTCGGCCGTCCGTGCGGCAAACCCGGCAATCCGTTCCTGGGTCTGCCTCTGCCGCTCCGTGGCCTCTTCCTGGCGGCCTTCGCGTAACCGCCGCTGCTGCTCTTCGTGCGTCATGCCCGCTCCCACCTGGTTGGTGGCGGCGTTCAGCGCGCCCACCGACCGTGCGTATTGGCTCCAGATGTTTTCGCCTTCCTTGATCTGCCGCTCCCGCTCCGCCATGGTCGCCGGCGCCAGGCGCGACATCGGCATCCCCGTTGAGGTCACCGCCCCGCCAAACCGATCAAATGGCGCCTGCTGCCCCGGCGCCTGGGCCGGCGCGGCCACGGACGCCGGCGCCATCACGGGCGGCCGCGGCTGCGCGGCGGCGTATTCCTCCATGGCGTTCAATGTCCCGCGCTGGGCTGGCGTCCCGCGCTGTATCCCAAAGTCCGCCAGCGCCGGTCCGGGCGCCGCCCCGGGCCGCCAAGGCCCAGGTGGCAACTGTCCGTAATTCTGCATCTGATTCAGCATCCGGTTTTGCCCAGGCAACCCGGCAGGCAATCCCAGGTCCGTTGGCGCCGGCTGGGCATTCGACCACGGCCCCGGTCCCCGCCCGACCGCTGCGGGCGCGGCCCCGGCCGCGGCCGCGGCCGCTTGAATGGCCGCCGGCGCCGGCGTGGCCGCGGGGACCGCCCCCCCGCGCGCGCGCTGCCATTCGGTTGATCCCACCCGCTCCCCAGCGGCGTTGGTGTCCCCGCGCAGATAGTCGCCCAGCACGTTGATCCCCTCCTGATTGTCCATCGGATTTTGCAATAATTCGCGGCGCCGCCGCATCTCTTCTTCGTAGGTCATGGTGTCTCCTTTCGAGTTATGCGTTGGTAAAGTTCCATTTGAACAAAAAGAAAGAACCGCCGCTACTGTGCCAATAAGTTGATTGATACTCTACCGGGATCACATCCCAGGCAAAACCAGCGCCAACCTTGGTAAACGGCGACTCGTCATAATACCCCACCAGATCAGTTAACACCGATGCGTCAGCGGCTTCCGACCATTCTTGAAACTTCTCAAAACCTGCTCCCGTCAGTCCTAGTTCGGGGTCTATAATCCCAACCCCCTGATGGTATAGCCACGCCCATAATTCCTTAGCCGCCGGGCGTCCAGTCCAAATCGAACCGCACCCAAACTTCGCCGCCGTGCGAAACTGCTCGTCCGCTGCGCCCTGCGTGTAAGCCCAATACCATTCGTTTTCGCCGCCACCACTAATCCAAGGGGCCGCAGCCCACCCCGCGTTATCGGCGCTCCATCGCGTAGTTGCATCAACCCCTTGCGTCGGAACGCCGCTGCCATAAGCCTTATATCCCATAATCGCGCCGCCAAGGTCTTCCCACTTCTGATAAGCTGGCGTCCACTTCAACGCCGCCAGGCCCTTCTGTAAATCCTCAAAACACCAGTTTCCGCGCATGTCTCCAGCCCCAATCTTCCCGTAGCTGAACGGATCCCCGGGCTCCACCTTGCGCCGGAAACCGTCCGCATGCAGCCCCGCCGCCGCCCGCCAGGTCGCCAGCGTGAACGGCCGGAAACTCTTGCTGTCGGCGGCCAGCGGACCGGACACATGATCCACAAAGTTAACGCAGTTGGTTTCCAGCCAGTCCTGGATCGCCCGCCAAAGCGTCTTGTCCTGCGCGGCCGCGCCGGCCGTCAGCGCCGCCACCGCGCTTTGCCTTAGCGCCTGCCGGCGCTCGCTGTAAGCCAGGACGATCTCATTCGCCCCGGCCAGGTCCTGCCCGCCATTGGTCCAATCCGCCGGCGCTGTAAATGCGGCGCTCATTCAATTCCCAATCTCCAATCTCAAATTTCTTCCTTCTGCATTCTGCCTTCTGCCTTTATATCCACCTCACCACATCCCAGGTCGGCTTGAGCTCATCCCCGGCCACTTCCGCGCCGATCGCCCGCAGGTTCCCATCCCCGTCATACGCCCGCAAGAATATCCCGTAATACAACGTCTCCGTCCCCTCCACATTCAGACCGCCAGCTACCGCGTCGTCAAACCAGTCCGTATCCGCGCGCGGGATCATGTCCCCCGTCTCATCATCAAGCTGATCGCGCAGCCGCGCCAGCTCTTCGCGCATGGCTTGCAGCTCCGCCGTCTGGTCTTGTATAAAAGCGTCCGCCATTCCCTCTCCCTTTTCTGCATTCTGCCTTCTGCCTTCTGCCTTTCTTCACATGTCCGTCGTTTCCGCGGTGGTCAGCGCCCAGGAGCCCACGCTGTAAATCTTGTATCGGGTGGCCGTGTAATAGGAGCCTGTCTTGGCCACGGTGGAATTGTTCCGGCAGTCGGAGATATACTCTTCGGCTTTGTCCCGGCTGGTGGTCATCCGGATCATTTTCTCCAGCGTTATGTCCCGCCAATACGTATAATCGTTTTTGTATTGCCGGTGGCGGACGTAATACGGCCCGTAGGTTCCGATTGTCGTCCCGCCGCTGCTGGTGGCGCGGTAGGGGGACTTGTTGATGTCATAGTCGTAAAGCCCAAACCTGTTGCGGCGTTCCAGGACCGTGTTGTCCGTCGCGGCCGAGAGCGCCGCGGCCGCCAATACCGCCGCGAATTGCGCCGCGGAACAGTTGCGCCCATGCCAGTAATAGACCGTGCCGTAGCGCGTGAGGTAGCTGCTGTTCCATTGCTGGGTTTTCGGGGTGGTAACTTCTTCGACCGTCCGCACCTTGCCGCTTTCGGTGGGCTGGGCCTCAACGCGCTTGGCCGTATTCGCCGCCGGTGTGCCCGAGGGCGTGGTGGCGTTTTCCGTGTGCAGGACCCGCGTTACCTGCTCGCTGGCGTCTTCCGCCGTGCTGGTGGCCGTCTGGTCTTTGACCGTTACGGTTTCTTCCACGCTCCGTAGTCGCCCGGATTCCGTCGGCGCCAGGTCCAGGCGCTTGATCTCACCGACCGCCGCGGTGGGCGGGGTCGGCGTGGACGGGTTCTCGGTGTGGAGGACGCGCTCTACCCGCCGGGCGGCGTTGTCTTCGCCCATGGTCGCGGACTGGTCGTTGACCTGGATGACTTCGTTTTCCGTCCGCACCCTGCCTGCTTCGGTGGGTGTGTTCCGGGCGCGATAGATCTTCCCTGCCGGCGGCGATCCCGGCGTTACCGCCACGGCCGCCTGGGTGTGCAGCTCCGTCGTGCCCGTCCGGGCGGCGCTCTTTTCATGACTGGTCGCGCTCTGGTCCTGGACGGTTACCACTTCCTCCACCGTCCGGGTCCGGCCGGCTTCGGTCGGCTGGTTCTCGTTGCGCTTGATCTTCCCGGCTTCCTGCACTGGCGCGCCCAAAGGGGCGGCGTTCTCGGTATGCAGGTTCCGCTCCGTCTGGGCCGCGGCGCTGGTTTCCCGGCTGGTGGACGTCTGGTCCTGGACGGTTACCACTTCCTCCACCGTCCGCGTCTTGCCGGATTCGGTGGGCTGGTTCTCGTTGCGCTTGATCTTCCCCGCTTCCTGCTCCGGCGTGCCCAGGGCGGCGGCGTTCTCAGTATGCAGGGCCCGGGTGGTCTTCCTGGCGGCGCTGGTCTCCGCGCTGGTCCGGGTCTGGTCCTTGACGGTTATGGTTTCTTCCACGCTCCGCATGCGCCCGGCCTCGGTGGGGAGTAGTTCCACCCGCTTGATCTCTCCTGCGGCCGCGGCCGGGTCAGCCACGGCGGCGGCGTTCTCGGTGTGGAGGACCTTCACGGCGGATTTCGAGGCGCTATCTTCCCGGCTGGTGGACGTCTGGTCCTGGACGGTTACCACTTCCTCCACCGTCCGCGTCTTGCCCGATTCCGTGGCTTGGTTGTCGTTGCGCTTGATCTTCCCCGCTTCCTGCTCCGGCGCGCCCAGGGGGGCGGCGTTTTCGGTGTGGCTGGCTCTTTCCGTCTTCCTGGCGGCGCTGGTCTCCGCGCTGGTCCGGGTCTGGTCCTTGACGGTCCGCTTTTGGGTCTGGATGTCCTGTGTGCAATCCTCATTCTTCGTCCGATCCAGATTCCGGATCTCGCCCGCTGGCACATCTTCAAGATCCAGCAGCGTTACGGCGGCGCCGGTATCGGTCTTGTCGCCTTCATATACCCCGTGGTGTTTGGTGGTCAGATCGGAGGCGGCGGCGCTTTCCTGGCTGCGGTGTTCGGCGATCACCTGATAAAGCCGGGTCCGCTTCTCGATAAACGTGGTGTAAGTCCCGCGCTCCGGGTCAACATTGAGCGGGCCCATCCGGTAGGAAATTCCGCTGCTGTTCGCCGGCACGGTGGGTAGTGTGCGCAATCCGAAATACCATGTCACCTCCACGCGGTATCGGCAGCCTTTCTCGGTAATGACGTCGGCAATGGTCTTGTCTCCGCACCATAACGCCTGCCAGATCCGGAGCGTCCCGCGCAGTTGGGCCTCGTTCTTGACCTCTTCATACCAGATCCGGCCGCCATACCAGGTGCCCGTCCGGGCCCATTGCGTTCCCGCCATGGGGTTTGTAACGGAAGTTGAGGCGGTGGCGTTGGCGGCGCTGGTGTAGGTCTGCAGGTAGAGGACCAGGGCGTCAAGGTCTTCCCGGTTGACGCCATCCAGGTAGCGTTCAATCAGGTTGTCCCCAAACCCGCGGTTCTGCTGGCCCTCGTTGACCTTCCACAGCCGTTCGGCCAGCAGTTCTCTGATGGTGGCGGTTTCCACAGCGCGCTGATGCCCTCCCCTGGTCTATTTTGCCGGCGCCGGCTTGCGGGCGGACTCGATATACCGCCAAACCGCCGCGCCAATGATCAGGAGCGCGCCCACCACGCTCTCCAGCTCGCCCTCCGTGATCTTGCCGTTGGCCACCAACCCGCCGCCGACAATCAGTAGGATCTGCCGCGCCACCATGACGATTTTCTCATACATGTTTCTTGCCCTCCTTTTCTTGCTGTTGCTGCGTTCCAAACTTGAACATCAAGGCCACAAACTCCAGGATCTTGCCGTCCAGCTTGTAGCCCAGGAGCCCCATCACCAGGAGCGTGAAGAGGACGTAGTCCGCGGAGGCGTCAAAGGCCGTGCCTAATACCGATTTCACCAGTAACCCGGCGGCGATCAGCAGCATGACGATTGCCCGCCAGTTGCCGGCCAGCCAATACCGGCCGCCGAGTTCAGCCTGGATCACATCCGCAAAGCGGAGCGTGATCTCCGCGGCGGCCTTGTCGGCTTCGGCTTTATCTCCGAATATGCCGCGCAGGATGTCCCGCGTGGTCTCGAACATCTTGCCTATCCCCGGTAATCCGTCCAGCCAGCTCATCCCAGCCCCCGGGTTCCCGTGCCGCGCAAATATACGCGCTGCGCGTCCAGCGTTTTCCCGTCCGGCGCCAGGTTGTATTCATGCCAGATCAGCCGACCGCGCGGGATGCGCGTCATGATGATTTCGCATTCCTGTTTCAAGCCTGCCACGCCGCGGCGATCGCCTTCCGCGGGATGCCAGGAGTTTTCCACCAGCACGAATTCCAAGTTGAGCGGCGTGGTCTGGTAACTCGTCCACCGGTAGGCCGAGAATTCGCTGCCGCCGTTCCATTGTAAATGAGTGCCCACCTCCTTGACGCCCGGGAAGGCTTCGCGCACCGCGTCCAAACAGCGCGTGAGCTGCTCCATGCTGCGGACGCCTTCATTGCTCTCGATGGAGAGCGCGGCGGCGCTGAAAAGCTTCCCTATCCGCTTATCCAGTTGACGCCAGCCGGCTATATGCGGGCCTATATCCCACCAACGCGGCGTGGCGTCGTCGGTGTAGAGGGTCGCTATCGCGGCAATGCCGTCGCGCGCCAGGTCTTGCAGGGCCGCCTCGGCCGCCTCCACCGCCGCGTCGTTCAGCTCATCCGGAAAGCGCAGGAAGAGGTTGCCGCCGGGCCCGTTGGGCGTCAGGAGAAAGGCGATCGCCGGCGTTTCGTCCGCATGCGTCCGGTCTTTCACCCAGGAGCGCACCCGCTGTTGTTCGGCGGCGGACATGGCCAGGTAATCCCAGGTGGACCGGATTTTGCCGTTGGCATCGCGCCAGAAGAGCGGACAGCACACGCTCTCCCCCAGCACCACCGCGCGGGTTGTGTCGCCAAAGATCCGGCGGATCAACTCCACAATCCATTCCAGTATTCCGCTCATGCCTGCCCTCCTACTCCGCCGCTTCCGGCTGACTAGCCAGCCGCGTTACCTCCTCGGTTGACGGCGTGTGCCGCGATTGCCCAGCCCCCGGCCCGACCCGTCCCTGCGCCTGCGGCCACCACACGCTCCGCGCCCGCCCCGACCTGCATTGCCTCTGCCCCTCATGTCGCCCCCCTTTCGGTTTGTGTTTCGGTTCCGTCGTCCACTCTGTCAACCTGCGGGCATCCGTTCTCCGCCCGCACGAACCCCATACGCTCCGACAACTCCCGCAACCGTCGCCGCTCGGTGGTCATCTCGCGCAGGCGCTGCGGCAACTGGTCAAGCACCCGCTCGGCCTCGTCAGCAATGCGCCGGTCGGTGCATTCCGGGCAGTAATGCGTTTGGGGTAGCATGGTCATTGGTGCCCCCGCTCCATCAGCCGCTTGACGTCCTGCTTGGTCTCGGCCACGTCGCGGCGGATGTAGGACATCTCGACGATTGCCTGCTCCACAACGCGGATACGCGTCTCCTGCTCGTCATTGCGCCGGAACTCTCGGCAGACGGTGAACCCGCCTATCGCCATGACCAGACCCAGCGCCCCTTGGACCGCCCATATCACCACTCCGCTTGCTCCATTGAGCGCCATAGAGCTACCCGCCTTTTCTACCAAGTGTTTCGGTGGCCACTACGGCCACCACCGCAACGATGAGAACAATCTTACCGACCGCCGCCGACCAAGGTTCAGCGTATGCTATCTCACCAAGCATACCATCCCTCATCCCCCAAAAACTGCAGGTCTGTCTGCTCGCCACCACCGTCTGCCCCAAAGCCCACAGCAGCAAAGACCATACGCTAATACGCCAAGTGAGATGCGGCCTGTCAAACCACACCCCGGCGGCAACAGCCAAGCCGCACCAAGATAGAGAAATAAGTCCTATTGCTGCAATTTCCACCAAATGTCATCCTCGACTTCAAAGCTTTTGAACATCTGCCGCACCGCCTGCACAACCCCCGCGTGGCACGGCAGCGTTGAGAAGTCATGGCCGCAAATCATCCCGCCGCGCTTGATGAGGCGCTTGGCCTGCCGGATGTCGTGCAGCACGGTCTCGTAGTCGTGCCCGCCGTCAATGAAAATGAAGTCAAACTGCCGCGCCATCAGCATCGGCAGCACCACGTCCGACCGCCCGCGCATGGGCACAACGACGTTTGCCAGCCCCGCCCGGCTGACCAGCCGCCAGAACACGCGGAAGATGTCCCGGTGCGCTGACGCCGCCGCGTTATGGTCGTCGCCTTCCCCGCGCCACCAGTCAACGCACACCAGCCGCCCGTGCCCACGCACCACCGCGCCCAGGATGACCGTGGAGCAGCCGCACCACGACCCGATTTCAAGCGCGTTGAAGGTCTTTTTGCCGGCCACCGCACCCTCGGCCAGTTGCCGCAGAGTAACGGCCTGCGTTCCCCACATCTGCGCGGGCTGGATGTAGAACGGGGCCGCCAGCCGCAGTAGGCACGGCCGATTGCGGACAAATGTTTTCACCTTACGCCACATTACGCCCCCCTAGTCCCACCGCAACCAATATCATCCACGCCCCCGCAGCCGCGCCCCACGCCAACAGCAGCGGCAGGGCCAGCGCCAGCACGGTTGCAGCCAGCAGGGCGCGGTAGAGGCGTTGGAAGGGGGTTTCGGTCATTTGTGCGCCTCGGCCCCGGCGGCCTTCTGGGCTTCCTTCTCCGCCTTGGCCTTCTTGTTCATAGCCGCCTGTAACTCGCTGAAGTTCTTGGCTGCCGCCACGTCCCGTGCAAAGTCTTCCGGACTGTAATAGTCCGGGCTCTGTCGGTAGGCCCGCTCGGCCTTCCACTCCCTCAACCGCGTTTCGTTGCGGAGGTTCAGCGGTCCGGCCCAGGCAGCGCCAGCCAACAAGATCAATGCGATCGTCAGTTTCATGGTGTCTCTCCTTATTCCGGCGCGCACGGCGCGGCCACGCCAAGCACGGTTACAGGGTAGTTGCTGCTGCATAACACGCGAATCAGCGTGTTGCTCGCCGACGGCTGGTTGGTCATCCAGGCTGTGCCAACGAACAGCTTGTTGCTGACGGCCCAAGTGTCGCGCACCTCGATCTCCGCCCGCGTCCAGGTGTCGCCCAGGTCGCGGCTCATCTCGATCTGCACGTCATTGGTCGGCACGTCATTGTTGCCGACGTGTATCAGCGCCGACGGGTAGGCATACCCCGGCACAAACGGCAGGATAGTGTTGGTGGCGGTGAGGGTCGTGGACATAAGAGGGTCCTCAAGATACCGATAACTTTTCCCATTTCCATCATAGCCGCCAATCGCGTATAGATAATTGCTATGCCCAACTAGGATGGCACGATGGAGAGTGGTTGCTGTCCCGTCTATTTCCGTCCAAGACGTTCCATAATTCGTTGATACATAAAAATTTGTTGCGGCGGTTTTGTAGGCATAAACAGTGTCGCCCACGCCCGCACACCCCATATACTGATTCTGCCCAAATGGTGTATCCCCCTTGTCTGTATAACTTGCACCATCAAACGAATAGGTCTTATCCGACAAGAAGATCAGAATACGGTCGCCTGAACCACCGGAAACCTTGGCAGCCCTCTGCGCGCCCCACATCACGGCTGGCAATCCGTCAATTTGTTCCCATACAGCCCCATCAAAACGATATACATTGGTTTGAGGCGACCCATCCCCAACGCTACCACCAAACGAATACAGATATTGCCCAAGAGCAGCACAGGATGGCATATATCTAGCAGCCGGCAATCCCTCGACTTCTTCCCAGGTAGCTGCATTCCACCTGAAAACGTTTGTCCGGGCCGGACCCCAGGGCACGCCGCCGCCGACCACATAAAAGCGATTACTATAAACTCCAAATCCATGATAGTTTGTCGGCGCCCCGTGAATACTCGGCAAACTCACCAGGTTTGTTCCATCGTAAGTATAAAAGTTTGAAGTGCCGTCGCTGTGTAAATAAAACGTGTTAGAAATTACTCCGCCTATCCACTCGGAAGCACCAACCTCGGCCAATGTTTCCCAACCTTGCTGCAAAAAGTTTTTGTATCCCGGATCAGCCCACGTCGCATTCGTGCTCATCCCCGCCATGATGCCGGCCTCGTCGTCAAACCAATACCCCGGCCCGTCAATCAACCCCTGGCTATAACTGGCGGCGGAGTTCCAGGCTTCATACCGCAGCGCCAGCAGGTTATCCGGTATCCACGGCGCGACCGAAAACGTGTTGCCGATCTTGCGGATTGTCGCGCCATCGCCGACGGGGACCGGCACGGCGATCATGAGTTTGTTCGTGCCGATGCTGGCGGTCCCGCCGGTCATCTCGACTTCCAAGACGGCGTTGGTGGCGGTGTTCCACCTGTTTGTCGGCTCTTCCAGAGCGCTCACCTGGCCCTGCAGCGTGGCCACATCCCCGGTGGCGCCAGTGGCATCCGTGGCCGCTTGATCCCAGACGGACGTGCGGCCTTGGACATCCAGCATCTCGCCCTGGAGGGTGGCCACATCCGCGGTGGCGCCAGCCGCGTCAGTGGCGGCCGTGTCCCAGACGGACGTGCGCCCCTGGACATCCAGCATCTCGCCCTGCAGCGTGGCCACATCCCCGGTGGCGCCAGTGGCATCCGTGGCCGCTTGATCCCAGACGGACGTGCGCCCCTGGACATCCAGCATCTCGCCCTGCAGGGTGGCCACATCCCCGGTGGCTGACGCCGCATCTGCGGCCGCCTGGTTCCACGTGGAGGTGCCGGCTTCGACGGCCGCCACTCGGCCGGTCGCGTCTATCCCGTCCGCGCTGGCCTGGTTCCAAAGGCTCGTCCCGGCCTCGACGTCTGCCATTCGCCCCGCCAGATCGTTGGTCCCACCTTCTACGGCTTGGAGTCTGCCTTCAAACCCGGCGTTGGTGTTCCCCTGTGCGTTGAAGAGCGATTGGAAACCGGCATTCGTGTTCCCCTGGGCGTCGAAGAGCGATTGGAAACCGGCATTCGTGTTCCCCTGGGCGTTGAATTTACTCTGGAATGTAGAGTTGGTGGATCGTTGCTGCGTAATAAAGTCATCATTGGTCCCAATGCGCAGATCATATTCGTGATTGATATTCGCCTGGTTATCGTAAAACGCCTGCCAAACCACATTGGAGTTGTTCAGGTTGTTCAGATGCGCCTGGAATCCGGCATTGGTGTTCCCCTGGGCGGTCCGGAAGGCTTCATTGGACGCTATCCTGACCTCAAACCCCGCGTTGGTGTTCCCCTGGGCGTCATGCAGCGCCTGGAACCCCGCATTCGTGTTCCCCTGGGCGTCATGGAGCGCCTGGAACCCCGCATTCGTGTTCCCCTGGGCGTCATGGAGCGCCTGGAACCCCGCGTTGGTGTTCCCCTGGGCGTCATGGAGCGCCTGGAACCCCGCGTTGGTGTTCCCCTGGGCGTCATGCAGCGCCTGGAAGCCAGCATTCGTATTTCCCTGGGCGTCATGCAGCGCCTGGAAGCCAGCATTCGTATTTCCCTGGGCGTCATGGAGCGCCTGGAAGCCAGCGTTGGTGTTCCCCTGGAGGGCGGCGTTGTTGGTGATCTGGGCTGTGAGGTTATTGGTCGCATTCGCCAAATTCGTCTGAATAGCGCCAATAGTCCCGACCAGGTTGGTCATGTAGGATCCGGCATTCGTGCCCCCCGAGCTGCGAATGTATTTGCCATCCGCGCCGTCGAACACGACCACTTCGCCGTCCGACACCCGGCCCTTGGTGGCCACATTCGGGTAATACTGCGCCCCAGCACTCGCCGCCAAGCCCAGAATAATCATCGCCAAGTGCTTTTTCATTTCCCTCCTCGATCCGCCAGATCAACCCGATCCGCCAGATTCTACCCTTCTCCCTCAGTCGCTCAGCGGCTCAATCCGGACCACCGCGGCGCCGTCCCCCTGGATGAACCGCGCGGCGTTGATTAGCCGTTTGCTCCAGATCCCGTTGTAGCCTGCCGCCAGCAGAATCCCCGCCGAGGCGTCAACGGGATCAGTCCCGTCAAAGGTTACATACACGCTTTTGGTCTTCACACTCACCCAGACATGACTGGTTAATGCGTTCTGCGCCTCCGGGGTAACAACCGAGGCGCCTACCGAGAGCTCTTCGGCCGTGACGCTATTGGCCGTGGGCGCCAACTGGTTTTCAAGGTTGATCACAAATGCGTTCATGGTTCCTCCTGTGGTTTGGTCTCTATTTCCGGAAGGTGATTTTCCTGGCCACGCCTTGCTGGTTGATTTGCCTGTCTTCCAGGTCGCCAAGGATCTTCTCCGCCTGGGCGCGCTCTTTGTCGCGCTCAATGGGGTCCAGCAGAAAGTCGGCGTGGACGGCGTGAGCCAAATACCGCTGGAAAAGCGCCGGGATGCTCACGGGCTCCCAATAGGCGGTTTCGCTGTCAGGCTGCTTGTCGGCGTTGGCGGCCAGGGCTTTGTAGCTCTCGCCAGTGGCGGCCAGGTAGCACAGATCGCCAATGGCGTAATTGGTCGCGGCGCTCCAGGCGGTCAGGGAGATTTGAGGCGCCGGCGGCCGGAATTTTATCCAGGGCCGGGTGGGCGCGTCGTCGCTGTTGATGATCAGCGCGTCGCCATAGAATTCAACTTCCAGGATTCGGCCTTTCCCGCGGTAGATCCGCGGGTCATAGTCATACGCGCATTCCTGCAGGTCCACGGCGCTGATTTCCGTCTCGCCCGCTTGCTGATAGTCAATGGTGCGCAGAAAATCATCCCCTACTTCGGCCCACCAGGCGGTCTCGGTCTCGGGGTTCTTGGCGGTGTTGGCGCCCTGCAAGCTGATGTAATACTTCTCATCCCCGCCGGATGTCGTGTGAAACACCTCCGCGCCCAAGGCGTAAATCAGGGCACTCTCCCAGGTGGCGCGGTATTGGCGCCGCTCGACCAGCAGCACTTCCGGCCACATGTAGTATTCATAGATTTCTTCCAGGCGCTCGTTGATCCAGTCGGCTATGCGGGCTTGCTCGGCGGCGGCCACGTTCGCGCTGGCCGGGTCGTATCCGCGCTTGCGGATAATGGCTTCGTAAAGCGCTTTGGTGGTGACGGTCTTCATCTCAATAGACTTTCCGGAAGCTCACTCTCCCATGCCGATTGCGCAAGGCGCGCGTGGATCTCACCGCGTCTTCGTTGATCCCAAACTCGCGGCGGTCCTGGTCTTTCCAGTAGTTCTCTCCGGCTTTGCTCAAGACCTCCCGGCCTTCGGTGTCCACGGCGTTCATGACGGCCAGGGTGCTGATCTGCCGGCGCAGCCGGCCGGTCTTCCCGATCCGCGCCAGGTCGCCGCGCCCCATCGCCAGCCGGCCGTCGCGCTCGCGCTCTCTCCGTAACCCCTCCTGCTTCTTCTCCCATATCCGCCGCCGCAATTCTTTCAAAACATCGTCCATGGCTTCACCCTTTCAGTTCGGGCTTGGCAGGCCGCGCCCCTCTTCCTTCCACCCTTCCTCTTCCTGCTGACCTCTGACCTCTGTCCTCTGACCTCTGTCTTCCAGCGCCGGCGGCGCGCCCTGGCGGCCGATCTGGGCGTTGGCGCCGTATTGCTGTGCCAGGAATTGTAGCCGCTGGATCCGGCTCTGCAGGATCGCGGCTTTGTCGGGGGGCAGGTCGTTGAAGATTTCCGGGTTGGCTTGCTGGATTTGCTGGTAAAAGGCGGCGCGGGTGGCGTAGTCTTCGCTGCCATCATCCGAAAGGGGTGGCTCCATCCCAGCCCGGATTTGCTGATATTTGGCGGTCTCATCCTGGGTTTCATCTCTCACCGCCTGGTCGCGGTGCTTGAAGGCCGCCGGGGCCACGCCAGGGACCAGCCGATATAAAAACTCTTCCACGATCGGGCCGGAGTCCACCTGCTGGCTGCGGTCCATGGCCAGGACAAGCTCCTTGAGCATCTTGCCTTTTTTCATCATCTTTTCGGCGTCCAGGTCTTCGGGGTCGAATTGGAGTTCCAAATCAAATTGACCCTGGATCTCTTCGCGGCCGGCGGCAAAGAGGGGTTGCCCTTGCGCGTTGGTGATGCGTTGAATAATCTCGTCCGGCATGAATTGTTGCACGAGCTTGAAGACCTGCCCCAGGACTTCACGCAGGTTGAGCAGCCACCATAAGACCTTGAATTCCCGGGCCAGTTGCGGACCGCTGGGGGGGTTGTCTTTGTTCTCGCGGCCGAAATAGTCGTCCACCTGCCGCCGGATCTCCATGATCATGTTGACGACCGTTTGCGGGTATTGGGGGGGCGCCAGCCATTTGTAGTCGCCGTCGCGTTTGGCCGGCAGCTCGCCCAGCGGACGCAGCCGCAGGGCGCCCATGCGGGCCCGGCCGCGGGTGATCATGGGTGGCACACCGGAAAGCTGGGCGTTGTCACCGAAACTGTCGCAGTAGAGTTTCAGGAGTCCCTGGTAGGATGCCGCCAGGGTGCCCAGGCCGCGGGCGTCCAGCATCCGGCCGCTGATGGTCTCGCGCTGGAAGACGTGCCCGGGATACCCGCCGTGAACGTAGTTGATCAGTTCCGGGGGTTTGGCCGGATCCTTAACGTCTTTGTGGAAGACCACATAAAACCGGCCGGGGATCCCGTCGTCGTTGAGTGCCCGGAAATACGCGGTGATGATGTTGTAGAGGCCGCGGTAATAGCTGGGGTCCCTGGCCGTCAGGGGTCCGTTGAGGGTCTCGCGGGTGTATTCCGGGACCGCGCTCTCGCCTTCATGGCCTTGCTCGCCGTCTTTGCCCACCACGGCTTCAACGAAGTCTTGGTCCCAGCCTTCGGAAGTGATGCGTTCGTAGAGCTGGGCTTTGGTGAGCCAGTCGCTCTCGAAATATACTCGCGCTTCCTGAAATTCCCCGGTGTTGCGCGGTATAAACCATTCTTCCCAGATCCGTTTGCCCTCGATCATGGGTTGATTGGCGCTGATGTAGGGCTCCGGGTATTCGGCGCTGCCGGTCTCGCGGAGTTGCTTGATCATCTGCTTGGCCCGGCGTGGCCGCAAATGCGGGAAGAATTCCTTGAGGATGCTTTGCAGGTATTCCGCGTTGGTCGCCGCGGGGGCCTGGAGCGCACCCAGGAAGTCCTGGGCGGCCAGCGCCAGTTGGCCGGCTTTTGTTTCCTCGTCCAGGCCGGATTGCTCCAGCTCTTGCTGGGCGCGCTGGAGATATTGCTCCAGGAGTTCTTCGGCGGTAATGTTGGTGAGCCGCAGGCTGGTTTCGCGTTTCCAGTAGATTTTCAGCAGGGCTACGGCGGGGGTGTCGCCAATGTAGTAGTTGGCCACTTTGGCCAGCTCTTTGATCCAGGTCAAACCCCAGATGTTCATGAGCACGTAGCGCATGAGGATCGTGAGCTTGGCGGCTTTGCGGGCGTCTTCTTCGGTTACCCCGGAAAACTTGATCCGGGCCCGCATGGCCGCCGTGATCAGGAGCGCCACGTCTTCGTTGATGAGTAAATCTGCCAGGCGTATCTTCTGGTCGCAGGCGCCGTCAAAGGGTTCGGGCTCTTCTTCGTCCACGGCGTGTTTCAGGCCGTCGTCGGATTGGTTTTCCCAGAAGGCCAGCCGCGTGTTGTCCGTGGTGATCCGTTTTTCCCAGATGTCCGCGCTTTCCCGGGCTAGGTCTTCGAGTTCGGCTTTGATCTCGTCGAGGGTCAGCCCGCTTTCGGGCCAGGTCAGAATCCCATCGCCGGCCACCTGGTCGAAGTCAGGCATTTCGGCCCCTCTCAGATGACGCCAGGAACAGACCGGAAGGGGTCCGCCCCCTCCCGGCCTGCTCTCTGCGCACGTGGTTATGGGTTGATCGAGACAATCCGGAAGTAGAACCGCACTTCCCCGGCGCTGTTCTCGCTCAGCGCGTTTTCGCTGTTCGGGGTGAAGGTGAAGTCCACGGTGTCATCCGCGGTATAAACCTTCCGGCCGTAGGTGTTGTCCACCAGCGCCGTAACCGCCGTCAGACTTCCCTTGGTAACGGTCGCCGTGGCGGTCGCACCGATCAGATACCTGTTCTCGGCGCTCGGTGTCAGCGTGGCGGTGGCCGTCGCGTTGGTCGGCAGATCCACGGCTTTTGCCGTCAGCGTGGCGGTGGCCGTCGCGTTGGTCGGCAGATCCACGGCTTTTGCCGTCAGCGTGGCGGTGGCCGTCGCGTTGGTCGGCAGATCCACGGCTTTTGCCGTCAGCGTGGCGGTAACCAGCACGTTGGTTACCCACTCCACCTCTTCCCCGGCGGCATTGGTGATCGCGGCGCCGGTAGAGTCATACCCCTTGGCCGTGTGCAGCGTGATCACGAAGGCCGGATCGTTGGTGTCGGCCACGTTGATGGTTTCCGTGTTCAGCGTCACCGCCACGGCCGGATCGTTGGTGTCGGCCACGTTGATTGCTTCCGTGTTCAGCGTCACCGCCACGGCCGGATCGTTGGTGTCGGCCACGTTGATTGCTTCCGTGTTCAGCGTCACCGCCACGGCCGGATCGTTGGTCGCCGCCAGCATGTCAGCGTCCATGGTGATATAGGATACCGTCACCGTCGGATCGTTGGTCTTGGCGTAGTTGATCGTCTCGGTGGTCGTGCCTTGCCAGGCGCGGCCGTATTTCTGCCAGATCTCCGTCATGTTGGAGTTCAGTTCCGTGGAGTCCAGGTAGAAATCGGCGCCCGCCGCACCGTCGCCCACCGTAACTGCCACCGAGCCGGTGGCATTGTTCCCGGCGTTGAAGGCGGTCACCAGTTCCATCGCCACCAGTTCGACCCGCTGCTTGGACGTTACCGCCAGGGACGTGAGTGCCTGGGCGGTGTCAGCGTTGGTCTCCGTCAGGTCGGAATGGTCAATGGTGACCACGTGCGTAGCGCCGGCGTAGGAGCGTTCCTGGATCGTGATCGGCCGCACCGATGCTCCCCAGCCGGGGCCCGCCAGCCAGCCGACCAGCAGCGTCGCCATTAAAATTGCCGTCAGTTTCTTCATCCCTTTGCCCTCCTTTGTGGTCCGTCAGATTCTTTTCCCCTCCGCTTTCTGTCCCTCCCTCTCCCCCCCCCCCGTCGCCCCCCCGGCTGTTTCCAGCCGGGGGGCTTTGGGTGGGGATTATGTGTTAGCTGTTGGTATAGACATACCCCTGGCCAAGCGGATTGAGGCATTTCAGGATATACACTGCGTCATGGTAACCGCGCGGGCCGCCACCCTGGTCTTCCACCGTCCAGGCGGTCGGGGCTTGCAGGAAGCAGAGTTCCCACATGTCCATGTCCAGGAAAACCCCGGATCGGCTGCTGTAATCCGTGCTGGCACCGCTGCCCTCGGTGTGCGCCAGATACCAATGGGCAAAGGTGTGCACCAGCCCGGCGTCAAACTCGAAGAAGTCCACCACGCGCTGGATCTTCTTCTCGCTGGCGTCGAGGTTGTAGCGCGTGAGCGCCTGGGCGGTGTTGATGTCCTCCACGTGGCGCTGGGCCCAGCCGCTCATGGCGACTTTGAGCTTGATCCCCACGTAGGCGGCCAGGTCCACCGGGCCTTTCTTGGCGGCCGCCATGGTTTCCAGCATGGTCTCCATGGCCGCGGCCGTGAATCCGGAGAGCGCGGCCGTGAAATGGCAGGCGGCATTCGGCCGGAAGTTGGCGGGCACCGGCAGCACTCCCTGCTCGGAATCGCTCAGCCAGGAAAGCACACCGCGGCTGCGGTAGGTGTTGCCGCCCGACTCGGCCCGGGTGTCCAGGGTGGAAAGGAGCTGCTTCTCCGTCATGCGCGCCAGGCCCAGGGCGTCGTCCGCGGCTTGCTTGGCTTTCTCGCTCTTCACCCCCGCGGCTTTGATGAGCTGCGCCAGGCGGGTAACCTGCCAGCCGGCGGTCCGCAGCAGCATGGCGTAGCCGCTGACTTTCTCCCGCGTGGTGTGGGTGAAGGCGCTGATGTCCGTGCCGTCCAGGGTGCCGGTGAAGGCCACGTCCGCATGGAGCTGACACGGCCACTCGCTCAGCATCTCTTTCGGTTTCGGCCCGCGTTTGACCAGACGCGAAAACGGCGTTTTCTCGCTCTCCGCGATGTAAATGGTGTCGCCAAGTTCCTGCAGTTTCATCGGGACGTCAGTTTCATAGAGTCCGGGCATGATAGGGCCCTCCTGTTATCCCGATGCCAACCGGCAAGCGGGGTGGTTAGAATTTGCTCGCGATCATTTCTTCCAGGGCTGCCCGCCCGCCACCCCGCGCGCTGAAGGTCTTGGACGTGAATTCCGGCTTCTTGCCCGGCGCTGGTTTCTTGAGCGCCGCCCGCGGTAAAACGCTGGGGGCCGGGCCGCCGGCCTTGGGCTGCACCCTGCGGGTGCGAATGCTGCGGCCCATTTTCATATCTGCGAGCATCTGTTCGGCTTTCTCGCGCATCAGCGTTTTGGTCTGCGGGGCCAGGTCGGATAGTTCGTCCGCGACCTGGGCTTCGCGTTCAGCCACGTCCGCGGCGCTTAATACCGGGTCGCCGGCGGCGCCGCTGCCTTCGTATCCGTCGCGGTGGCGCGTCAGCCAGGCGCGCTCGGCTTTCAGGGCCTCGTAGCGCTTGATCTGCGCCACTTCTGCCGGGGTAACGTATTCCGGCGTCAACCCCATCCGCAAAGCGTCCTGCACTACTTGCGCGTCGCGCGCTTCGAGTTCCTTGATCTTGGTTTCGAGTTCCTTGGCCTGGGCTTCGGCGTTCTTGCGTTTCACGTTGATTCCGTGAATCCGCTCGTTGACGGCGGCCTGGGCTTCCGGACTCAATCCCTGCACTTCCCCGTCCTGGACGGCTCCCTCTGCCAGTTCGGGGTCTTCTTCCTGGCCGGCGGCGGCTGGGTCGCCCGGATCGTCCGGTTGCCCTTCCGCGCTTCTCGCTTCCGCGATCTTGGCCTCCAACTCTTCCGCGTCTGTTTTTCCCGCCTCGGGCTCGGCCGGCGCTGCGCCGCGTGGATCTTCTGCGTCCATGATGTTTGCTCCCATCATTGAGGAGTTTTCCCGCGCTTTTCGCAGCGCGTCGGCGCTCCGTTTTTGGAGTTTTTTTCCTTCGCCTTTATCCTTCTATGGGGACCGATTTCCTGCAAGGTGCTGATTTTCAATTCTGACGATTCAACCAATTTCGGTCTCTAAAACAGCAAAAAGGCCCCGCCAAGCCTCCACGGCTCGACGGGGCCCTCCCCCTTCTTCAGAGATAACTACTCAGGTTATCCTCAGCCTCCACTCCCCGCACCAATCATCCTCTTCGCGCCTCACATATTCCGGAAACCTCCGGCACCAGCAAGTCGCCCTTCTGTCTATCGCGTGTTGCGGCTTGCCCTTCTCATCAGTCCCAAAGGTCGAAACGACGAAAGTATGCGCGTAAAAATACCCGCAACTACCGCATTTTCCCAGTTCAGCCTTCGACCCCAGGGACTCTTGCCGCTCCGGATAGGTTTCGTCCTGCGGCGGTTTCAGATCTCCGGTTTCATTTTTCATCGTCTTCCCTTCCTCTTAAATCTCAAATCTCAAATTTCAAATCTCTTCCTACCCGCCTGCCCTCCTTTTCCGGCCTTCTTCGGCTATCTGTAAAATCCGCTCCTGGGCGTCAGCCAGCCAGCCGATCCCGCCGGCATGGTAGGCCCTGGTCTCTGCCGTGATGTCCACTCCGGCGGCGGAGTCCACGGCCATTTCTTCATACCCTTTCAGGATGTGCATGATCGCCACCAGCAGGGGGTTGTCTTTTTCCACGGAGAGCGCTTCCAGGATCTTTTTCTCCGACAGTTCCGGGATCCTGGCGAAGAGCTCCCGCGTCCTGTGCTGACGCCACCAGCTTTTTGTCCAGCTCAGCATTTGATCTTCTCCTTTCCCATGGTTTTGACGACTTCCGCTCGCAGATAAACCGCGTATTTGCGGCCGGGCAGAATCCGCCGGCGCACTCCGCGCAAGCATCCCACGCTATACGAGCTGAGCCCGTATTCGCGCATGATGTCTTTGCGGCGCACATAGATTGTTTCCGGTAATGCCATCCCCACCTCCTTGTTTTTCACCTTTCCCGCACCGTCTTTCCTGTTGGTAGCCTTTTGTGCGATCCAAAGGGCACCGGCCGCTTCGGGGCCACGCCATAACTGAATCCACCCCGGCCGTGCGTGGCCTCTCGCCCATCATCTTCGCATTCGCTCATGAAGAAGTAGCGCAGCAGGTCAATCGGATCTTTGCAGGCGCCTTTCTCGCCATCGGCGCCGGTCCAGTTCTCCAGGGCGTAAATCATGTTGGGGCAGGCGGCGCTGATGTAGAGGCTCGGAGCATTGCTGAGGTTGCCGGCGTCGTCGGTCTCGTAGTCGAGCGCGGTGTTGATCGCGCTCTCACCTTCGCAAATTTCTTTGCCGGGCGCCAGGTCAAAGGTGAGCAGCAGATCGTCAAAGATCGTCTGGAGCGTGATCGGCCGGTCGTTCTCGATCCGGGGCGCGCTGGCGGCGCGGCTGTCCATGATCCGACCGGAGATCAACTCCCGGGCGCCGCAGCGTTCATCCCATTCTTCCAGTTCTTCGTCCGGGGGATATTCCCGGCCAGGGTTTTCCGACCGCCATTCTTCGTAGTTGCGCCAGCCTTCCAGCCTGGCGATCTCAAATTTGTAACGGCGATGCCCCCAGCCCCAGGGGCCTTGGCCTTCACTACGGGCCCCGTCGTTCCGGCCTTCATTGCGCCCGCTCGGGATCGCCCAGGGGCCCGGAATCCCGACCCCGGGTATCAGGTAGTCCCCGGGCCATTCGCGATACACCACGTATGTCCGGCGTTCGCCTGGTTGGCTCACCCGGATCCAGCATTGGTAGTAGTTCCGACCGGAGGCCGGATCCATAAAGTGATAATTGGTCCCCGCGATCGCGGCGGCTTGTTTGGGGGTCAAGACATGCCGGCGGCGGTCAAAGCGCGGGAATTTGCCCGCCACCGTCTTTTCGGCTACGCCGTAAAACCTCTCTCGGATATACGGGCGCGGTCTCTTCCGGACGCTGGCGATCAGCTCTTTGGGGTTGCCGAATGGGTTGTCCGCACCGTGAAACCAGATCACGCCTTTGAGGGGATCCACACAGCGGGCGACTCTGGGCACCCATTCCAGGGTGGCTTGATTTTCTTCCGCGGCTCCCGCCAGCCAGGTCCAAATGTCCGGCGGCCGGGCGGCGGGTGATAATACCAGCTTTTTGCCGGCGGTCTGCAGGGTCCAGTATTCTTCTTCCGTCAGTCCCAGGGCGCCAGATTCGTCAGGGTTTTGGCCCAATACCGGGAGTAAATGCCCGGGAGTTCTCCAGGTTGTCTGGGCGCTGTCCAGGAAGAGCTTGACGGTCGGGGTCCAGCCGTGAACGGGCGTGAAGGTTACTATTCCCTTGCCGGCGCGCGTTACCAGCCGGATCATCAGCTCGTCCAGCCAGTCGGCAGGCACCAACTCGTCCGGGGCCACCAGGTCGGGCTCTAAGCCCTGGATGGCGGTGTCCCGATCCTGCATGTAATTCATGAAATAACACGCGCTGCCGTTGGGCGTAATGAAACTCGATTCGGAAAATCCGGTCTTGCGTTTGTATTTGATGTAGGCCACCGCCGTCATGACCTGCAGCTTCCATTCGGCGGGTAAATACTTCCAGAATAAGGGTTGCTGGTCCATGACGCTGCGGGGATTGCTCTCATGGAACGCATAGATCTTCGATCCGCTCTTATGAACGAGTGTGCCCAGGGAGCGCTTGGCCGAGTATTCGCTCTTGCCCGTGCGGTTGCCGCCCAGGATCAACAGCATGCGCACCGGCTCCGTGAATCCCAGCCGCCGGCGCACCTGGGCCTTGAAGTCTTCCCAGGTGGTCCCGCGCGCCTGGAGTTGTTTCTCAAAATGCTTGTCCAGTAGCCATTCGTAATCCAGCAGCGCGTCCGCGATCTTCCAGATCGGGCTTTCCCAGCCATAGCGCAGAGGATCGTCTTCCGCCGCGGCGATGGCTTCCGCGCGCATGTCCAGCAGGCGCTTGGCGGCGGCGTCCAGCGTCAGGCCGTGGCGGGCGGCCTCGGCTTCCACCTGGGCTCGGCTGGGCGGGGGCAGAATGGGATGATTTTTTATTCCTGGCATATTCCCAATCCTCGTAAAATCGCGGCGCGCTCGATCTTGGTGTCAAGGATCTCCAGGAGCTCGGCTAACCCGGGGCCTTGGAGCCAATATAACAACACCAGCACTTCGCCCGGTGTCCGGCATCCGCCCACTACCACCCGCGGCGGCCAGCCTTCCTGCCAACGCGGATCGAGCTTGCCATTCTTCGCAATGCCGGCGTTGCGCAGGCTCTTGTAGTCCTCCACCGCCTGCTCGATGATGGCATACCCCAGGGCATCATACCCCTCAGTCCAGAGAACAGGAAAATACAGGTCAGTCTTTCGCATTCCGTTTCCTTTCCCAGATCTCCATCCAGCGCATGACGTAATCCACCACGCTGCGGGCGAAGGGGATTTCCTGGTCTTCGGTGATGCCTTTGGGCTCAAATTCCTGGTAGCCAAATTTTTTTACCAGGCTCTCCAGGCTCTCCCCGCGCTGGAGCGCAATGGAGATGGCTATGCTCCAGGAGTCCGCAAAGCCGTCCAGAGTGCTGCCGCTTTCGTCCATGTGCAGGAAGAGTTCCGCCGGCCGGCCGTCCGGATAAAATCCCACCGTGAAAAAGAATTTCACCCGGCCAAAGGGCGCCGCCGCGCGGATCACCGCCTTGTGCGTGATGCTCGGCCTGGTGTCCGGTAACCGCTCGCGCGTGTCGTTCATGCTTTGCCTTGCCTCCTTTCCCGCTTGAGTTCCCTCTCAATCTCCCGGGCGCGCTCCAGGTCCTCCGCCACCCCGACGATCGCTTCTGTAACTTTCTCCCCCGCCTTTCTTTGCCGAAGCGCCCAGGCGACCGCATCCCCCAGCCGGCGCACAAAGAGCCCGCCGGCTTCATGCCATTCCACCGCCCACCATTGTTTCCATTCATTCATCCAGGCCGAATCCTTCTTCCCCGCACTCCTCGAACATGAAGTAGTGGGCGTGAAGCCAGCATTGGATTACCCCGGTCTCGCCGTTCTGTTGCTTCTGAATGTCCACGTTGACCGGCCTCTTTTTTTTCTGTTCTTCGTAGCCCATCTTCTTGACCGCTTTCTCATCCCGATAAACGAATATGACTACCGTCGCGTCCTGTTCCAGGCTGCCGCTGCCGCGCAGGTCCGCCAGCCGGGGGGGCCGGTCGTCCCGCTCGTTGTCGCGGGTGAGCTGGGACACGCAGAGGATCGGAATCTCCAGCTCCAGCGCCAGGCGCTTGAGCACCCCGCTGACGTGCGTGATCTTCTGGCATTCCTGCCAGTAGGCGGCGGCGGGATGTGAAATCTGCACGTTCTGGATGAAGTCCAAGGTCATGAGCTGCATGTTGTGTTTGGCTTTCATCCCCCGCGCCCAGGATGTGATGGCGCCTACGTCGAAAATGTCCCCTTTGACCGCGATGGGATACCCCTTAACCATGGGTATAATCTCGTCATGCAGCTTGGCTAGTTGGCTTTCACCCGCAAAACCGGAATTGAGTTTGGGGAGGCTGATCCCCGCTTCCCGACATAGCATCCGGGCCCATACCATCTGCACGGGCATGTCTATGGCCACCCGGCCTACCCACCCGCCGGCTTTGGCGACATGCGCGGCTATGTTTTCTTCCAGGACGCTTTTTCCCTGGCTGGGCCGGCCGGCGACCAGGTATAATCCCGGCCGTAAGCCGCCGCCCAAAAGCTGGTTGAGTTTGCTGAAGGGTGTTTCCAGCCCGGAGGGTTTTTCTCCGGCTTTGACCGCGCGCCAGCCGGCATAAAGGGTTTGCATGACCTCTTCGGGCGACTTTTCTTTTTCGGCCAGTTCCCCCAGGATCCCCGTAAAACTTTCCGCACTCTCCAGCGCTATTTTTTCCGGCTCTTCGCCAGTTCCCACCTGAACGTTCACCTTCCCGGCTAATTCGATCAGACGCCGCCGCATCCACTCCGACCTGACCAGGCCCAGGTAATAGGGCCCATGCGCGGCGGCGGGCACCGCGTCCACCAGCGCGTTGAGGTAGTCCAGGCCGCCGGCGGTCTTGAGTTTGCCGGCGCGTTCCAGATTTTCGGAGAGGGTGAGGATGTCCACCGGGCGGCCGGCGGCGAAAAGCTCTAGCATGGCGGCGAAAATAACCTGGTTGCGGTGTTCGTAAAACATGGCCGCCGTGATTTTTCCGTCGCTGATGGCATACGGAATTATCTGGGCGGGCTCCAGGAGCGCCGCGCCCAGGGCGGCGCGCTCGGCTTCTTTTTGGGTTTCAGTCCGTTCCATCTTTTTTGCCCTCCCCACCCTTGAAAAGACGCTTCTCCAGCTCTTCCCAGGCGCCGCCGTTTTTTTGCTGCTCTACCAGCCGACGCACGATTTTTTCATATTGCACCCGAAGCCAACTGCCAGGTTGGGCGATAGGCCCCGCCAAAATCGCCTTGTCAGCGACCTCGGCGGCGACTTTCTCCCAATTCACTTCCACCGGCGCGGCGGCAAAGAAGCGGCGCGCCAGGTAGTCCTGTTCCCAGGTCAGGTTGTGAAGTTCGATCCTGCCCTTGAGAATCCGGTGCGCCGCATCTCCTTCCATGCCTTCTACCCCCTCGCTCTCCGTGGGAGTGGGTATGGGAGTGGGAATGGGAGTGGGAATGGGAATGGGAGACATGTTTTTCCCTGCATTTCCCTGCATTTCCCTGCCATTCCCTTCAATTCCTTGCAATTCCTTGCAATTCCTTGCAATTCCTTGCAATTGCTTTCCTTTCCGTGGAGTTGCCTTTTTTTCCTTGATAATGCTGGCTTTTACGCGGGGCGGGCGGCCGTCGGCGTAGGTCAGGTGGTGGGCGGCCAGGTATCTGTCGGCCGAGTTGTCGGAGTGATCCGACCAGTCGTGTATGATCAGCCGGTGGGTCTGGTCTTTTCGGATCCATCCCGCGGCGACCAGCCCCTCGATGAGCAGCTCCGGATCGAGTTTCCAGCCGATCATGCCGGCCAGGGCGTCGTTGGTGTATTTCCCGATGTCCCCGGCTGGGCAATACCGGGCCGCGAACAGCCACAGGGTTTCCATGATCCCGACCGCGGCATACTTCTCCAGCCCCAGGATGCTCATGAGCATCAGCATCTTGGGATGTTCCGGCGTTCCCCTCTTCATTCCCCACCCCCTTGTTTCACCCCGTATTTTTCCCCGTCCCAGACGTATCTCTCGTGCAATTCCGGCTCAATACAAGCGTCCACGCTCGCGCACTCGCCGCGCCAGAACCGATAAACATATCCCCGTAGGTAATAGAGCGTCATGTGCTCTCCGGCAGGGATCTTTTCCGGCCCGCCTGTCCGGCTCTGATAACCGTGGCTTGTGTGTTCGGACTTACGCAGGATGATGTAATCCCGGCGCTGGTGCAGCCAGGGTGCCAAGCGGATTGCCCGCACGGATGTTGGGTGCCCAACTATGCGGTCGCCTACCCGAATGATCCTGTCCGCTGTGCGCTCAGCGAGTGTCATAGCAGGGATCATCTACCACCTCCCCCGACCCCGCGGCAGGCGGCCGACAAAGTCCCACATGTTTCCCCCAGGCGGCTGCTGCAGTTGGGCGCGTTCAATCTGCATTCCGGGCAGGAAGTTCTGGTTGTTCCGAACCCGGATGATGATCTCCTCTCCGTTGAGCGTGGCCTCCATGAAACGGCCGTTTTTCAGGAAGACCCGTTTGACGACCGCCGGGAGATCGGGCGCCGCCTCGGGCGGGACCTGGGTAATACTCCCCAGGATTGACTTGGCCTCCTGGGCATTGCTCATGGCCAGGATGTTGATGATCTTCTCAATCCCCTTCTGGCTGTAGCGGATCTGCCGCCGGGCCATGCCGTATTCCTCGGCGCCGAACCCGTTTTCAGTCCGGATCCGCCGGATGGTCTCCCGGGGCACCCCCAGCCGTTGGGCAACTTCATCCTCGTTGTGATCGTATTTCATCTCCGCCCCTTTCCTGGTTTCCAGCCGTGTTTCACCGCCTGGGCGAACCGCTCAAAGCGGTCCCGGGCCCCGCGGCTCTTGAACGTCCGCACCTCCCCGCTCGCCATCCGCAGCTTCCTTTTTCCGATTTTCATTCCTGGTCCTTTCGCATAGCGGGCACAGCAACCGCTCCCCGGGTTTGTGCCTGATTCCGTGTTCCTGGCGCAAGATCGCAATGGCCTGTTGTTGCGCCTGCTCATGCCGCCAGATCGCGGCCCTGACCCCAACCATGCCCCCCCGTCCCCAGCTCATTTTTCTCCCCCTTTCTTAAACAGTTGGAGTTGATCCATTTTCCTCCTTTGCCCTAGTTGTTATTGCATTCCCCCACCTCCGCCACCCGCCGCGCCCTGCGCTTGGCGTTCTTGGCCCTGCGGCGCTCCCGGCGGGCCATGGCTCTCTTAGCAGCCTCCTCCGCCGACACCGGCTGGAGTCTTGCCCGTCGCAGTTCTTTGAGTGTCATGGCGTCTCCCCCTTCCCCGGCGGCGGGGCTTCCTCACCTCCTCAATCCGCTTGCCGCAGTAGTGGCAGAACGCGTAATGGGCTTGCACCGGACCAACGTGGCAGAAGGTGATCTTGCCGCACCCGGTATCCCACGCGTCGGTATCCCACGAGTCGGGCGGGTGCCGCGTCCACTTGCAGGTCGCGGGCGGCGGGTCGGGGACCGGCTCTCCCGTTTCCACCTTCGGCAGCGGGCCGCCCCACTGGCCGCCACACTCCTCGATTGGGCGATTGCAATATCCCAACGTTGCCCATAATTTTCCGTCATTAAAACAGTCAACGTGAACGGGCATCCAAGTATGCCTTTTACTTTCTCGCCAGTAGTTCCACCCCGGCTCGGTGGGCGGCGGCTGGGGCGTGGGGAAGACGGTCAGGCACCCCGTGTCGTCATACCCGTGGCGAATGCCCTGGTTGTCACGGAATTGGATTTTCATACGAACCGTCCTTTCTCCGCTGACCAGCGGACGCGGATGGTGTGTTGCCTTAAATCCGATAAAAACATATCTTCCATAACGGAACCGTTTAATGGATTGCTGGCGTAATCTTTCAATTCATTCAGCACCCGCGCCGCCTCTTGGTCCGGCGGCACGGCCACTTGCAGCTACCGCCCTTTTCGCCAAGGCGAGTAGGTTGATGTTCTTACCCGCCACCGCCGCCTCTCGCGCCGCCGCCGCCGCCGCCGCCCACGCCGCCGCCGCCCGATCCTCCTCCGCCGCCCGATCCGCCCGCTCCGCCCGCGATGCCGCCGCCGCCGCCGCCGCCCGCGATGCCGCCGCCGCCGCCGCCGCCGCCGCCGCCGCCCGATCCGCGCCCGATAACCAACCCCTCGCCCAAGCCAGCCATTTTTGATCCTGATACACTTCCATTGCGCAATAAATTCCGAACATAACTCGCTGTGTAGTGGATATTTTGGGGACGGGCAGTTCGTGGGTCAGCACCAGTGACTTGCAGCCTATTTTCAGCCCATGATCCAGGCCGGAGATAATTCCGCGCCCCTCGAACAAGCGCATGGTT